>JAKZWC010000206.1:0-4773 GCA_047515735.1 Spirochaetales bacterium
TGGAGTTCGCCGGCGTGCGCGCCGAGCTGGCCGAATTGTGCCTGTCGGCGGCCGGTGCCGCCCGGCTCGCCGACGAGGAGTTCCTCGGCGACGCCGCCGTCCACGCCGAGTTGCTGGGCGAGGTCGGCGCGCTGCGCGAACTGCTGGACGCGGACCGGGTACCGCCCGCAGCCGACCTGCCGGACGTCGCCGACGCGATCGCCCTGCTGTCCAAGGAAGGCACGGTGCTGGAGCCGGATGCGGCGGCGCGCCTGGGCCGCTTCCTGCACACCGCGGGTGCCTTGCGCCGCGCCTTGCGGCCGCGCGGGCGCAGCGACTCCGCCATGGCCCGCATCGCCCCCCTGCTGGCGCCGGCCGACGGCGTAGCGGCGCTGCCGGCGAAGATCTTCCGGGTAGTGGATCCCGACGGCTCCATTCGCGAGCGCCAGCTGCCCTCCCTGGCGGCGATTCGCGGGCGTATCCGGCGTCTGGAGCGGGAGGTGGAGCTGGCGGCGCGCCGTTACCTCACCGCGGCCGAGTATCGCAGCATGCTCAACGGCGACCGCGCCACCGAACGCGGCGGACGCACGGTGATCCCGGTCAAGGCCAACCACCAGGGCCGCATCCGCGGCGTGGTGCACGAAGTCTCGTCCAGCGGAGCGACGGTGTTCATCGAGCCCGAAGAGAGCGTCCGGGCCGGCCATCGCGTGATCGCCGAGGAGTTGGCCTACCGCCGTGAACTGCGCCGCATCATGCGCGAGCTCACCGCCGCGATCGCTGCCCACGGGCAGGAGGTGGGTGCGACCGTGGCGGCGATAGCCCGCTACGATACGCGCTACGCCCGCGCCCGCTACGCCCGGCTGCACCGGTGCGCCGCGCTGCAGCGCGGCTCCGGGACGATCGACCTGCGTGCGGCGCGCCACCCGTTGCTGGGCGCGGCGGCGGTGCCGATCGACATCCGCTGGGGCGCGCGACGCCGGGTGCTGATCATCACCGGGCCCAACACCGGGGGCAAGACGGTGGCGCTGAAGGCGGTCGGGCTGTTGGCGCTGATGAATCAGTTCGGGATGGAAGTTCCGGCAGCCTCGGGCAGCGCGCTGCCGCTGTTCGACGAGGTGCTGTGCGACATCGGGGACGAGCAGTCGATTTCGCAGTCGCTGTCCACCTTCTCCGGTCACGTGCGCCAGCTCGCCCACATCCTTGCATCCGCTACCGAGCGCTCACTGGTGCTGCTCGACGAGCTGGGAGCCGGCACCGATCCGGAAGAAGGCGTGACGCTGGCGATGGCGGTGCTTGACAATCTCATCGCGCGGGGTGCTCTGGTCGCCACCTCGACCCATCACGGCGCACTCAAGAATTACGGCTACATGAACCCGGCCGTCGAGAACGCCGCCATGGAGTTCGATCTGCAGTCGCTGCGTCCCACCTACCGGTTGTTGCTGGGAATCCCCGGCGAGAGCCACGCGCTGGAGATTGCCCGCCGTCAAGGCATCGCCGAAGAGGTGGTTGCCGCCGCGCGCGGGTACCTCGCGGAAGGGCGCAGCGATACCGGGGAGATCATTCGCTCGCTGACGGCGCGCCAGCACGAACTGCGCGGGATCGCCGAGGAACAGGTGCAGTCGCAATTGGAGATGGAGCGCAGGTTGCGTGACGCGGCGGCGCGGGAACGTGAACTGGCCGCGCGGGAGGGTGAGCTGCACGCCGCCGAGGCGCGCGAGCTGCGCGCCTTCCTGAGCAGCAGCCGCCAGCAGCTGGAGGGGGCCATTCGCGAGCTGCGGGAGCAGGGCAGGGACGGGGAAGGCTGGCGCGGGGCGGCCGCCGCGGCCCGCGCGGTCGTGGATCAGGTGGCAGCCCGGGCGGCGGCCGCCGGCGGCGCCGTGACCGCGGCAAAGGAGGCTGCGGCGCCGCTCGCCGGTTCCGGCGAGCAGGCGGCCGACGACTGGTTCGTTCCGCTGCCGGCCGGCGCACCCGGCGAGTTGGCACCGGGGGCGCGGGTGCGCATTTCCGGCAGCGGTCGCGAAGGAACGTTGGTGCGGGCCGGCCGGCGCGGTTCGTGGGTAGTGGAGACCGGCAGCGTACGCGGCACTTTTCGGGCCTCCGAGCTGCAACTCGCGCAACCGGCCGGGCCGGGCATGCAGCGGCATTCGTTGCCGCGCCCTCAGGTCGAGGTCAGCGCCGCCGCCGGGCGCCCGCTACTCGAGCTCAACGTGCGCGGACTGCGCCTGCACGAGGCGCTGGAGCAGGTGGAGCGCCAGCTCGACGGCGCGCTGCTGAGCGGGCTGCACCAGTTCACCATCCTGCACGGCAAGGGCGAGGGTGTTCTCCGCCACGGCATCCACCAGTATCTTGAGCGGCGCCGTGAGGTGGCGGGCTTCGCCTGTGCCGCCCCGCAGGCGGGCGGTGACGGCAAGACCGTGGTGAGACTGGAATGAAGTACATCCGCATCAAGGGGGCACGCGAGCACAATCTAAAGGCGATAGATCTGGAGTTGCCGCGCGATCGCCTCATCGTCATCTCCGGACTCAGCGGCTCGGGCAAGTCCTCGCTCGCGTTCGACACCATATTCGCCGAGGGGCAGCGTCGCTACGTCGAGTCCCTGTCCTCCTACGCGCGCCAGTTTCTGGGCCGTCTGGACAAGCCGGACGTGGACTACATCGAAGGCTTGTCGCCGGCCATCTCGATCGAGCAGAAGACCGTGCACCGCAACCCGCGCTCCACCGTGGGCACGGTAACGGAGATCTACGACTACCTGCGCCTGCTCTACGCCCGCGTCGGTCATCCCCACTGCCACGTCTGCGGCGCTCCCATCCAGGAGCAGTCGCTGGATGAGATCGTCGACACCATGATGAACCTGCCCGAGCACAGCCGGGTGGTGCTGCTGGCGCCGGTGATCAGCGGCCGCAAGGGCGAGCACCGCAAGATCCTGGACGATGCGAAGCGCTCCGGCTTCGTGCGGGTTCGGGTGGACGGTGAGATCCGCTCCCTGGACGAGGAGATCATCCTCGACAAGAACCGCAAGCATTCGCTGGAGCTGGTAGTAGATCGACTGGTGATCAGGGCGCAGGTCCAGAAACGGCTGGCGGAGTCGGTGGAGACGGCCCTGGAACTGACTTCGGGACGTGTTGCCGCGCTCATCGAGACGCCGCGCGAAGCGCAGGTGGCGGTCGCCGCCGGCGTCGCCATGGACCTCCCCCCCGGCAGCCGCGTCGCGACCCGCGGCGGCGGCAACGGTGCCGCCGTCACCGGCGCAGGACCAGGGGTGTCCGAGGAACGGGGCCAGCAGGTGCGTCAGTTCTCCCAGAGCAGCGCCTGCAGTGCCTGCGGCGCGGCCTTTCCGGAGTTGGAGCCGCGGCTGTTCAGTTTCAACAACCCGTTCGGGGCCTGTCCCGACTGCTCCGGCCTGGGCGTCAAGATGGAGTTCGATCCGGAGCTGGTGATTCCCAACCCCAGACTCAGCTTCAACGAGGGGGCGGTGGTGCCCTGCAACCCGAAGGCGGCGTGGCATCGCAGTCTGTTCCAATCCCTGGCCGACCACTTCGACTTTACCCTCGACACCCCGTTCAGCGACCTCCCGCCGGACGTGCTCACGGCGTTGCTGCGCGGCTCGAGTGAGCCGATCGAGGTGCGCTACCGGAATCAGCGCCGCAACAGCAGCTACCGCTACACCACGCGCTACCGCGGCATCCTGAACGATCTGCGGCGGCGCTACCGCGAGAGCTCGTCGCAGGCGGTGAAGGAGTGGTTGGAGCAGTACATGCGCCACCATGATTGCAGCGGCTGCGGCGGCGCCCGGCTGCGCCGCGAAGCGCTGGCGGTGTCCCTGGACGCCGGTACGGAGCAGCGCAACATCGATCAGGTCTCGCACATGAGTGTGCAGGAGGCGATGCGCTTCTTCTCTCTTGTCCGGCTCAACGAGACGGAACAACAGATCGCGGCGCAGATCCTGAAGGAGGTGCGCGACCGCCTCTCCTTCATGGCCAGCGTCGGTCTGGAGTACCTCACCCTGGACCGCCGTGCCGCAACTCTCTCCGGCGGCGAAGCGCAACGCATCCGGCTGGCCACCCAGATCGGTTCCGCCCTGGTAGGAGTGCTCTACGTCCTCGACGAGCCGACGATCGGGTTGCACCAGCGCGACAATGAGCGCCTGTTGGAGACGCTGATCCACCTGCGCGACCTGGGCAACACCCTGATCGTGGTGGAGCACGACGAGCAGACCCTGCGCAGCGCCGACTACATCGTCGATCTGGGACCGGGCGCCGGCGTGCACGGGGGCTACGTGACCGCCGCCGGCTCGCTGGAGGAGGTGATGGCCACCCGCGCTTCCGTGACCGGCCGCTATCTGGCAGGCGCCAGCAGCATCGGCGTGCCGGCGCGGCGGCGTGCCGGCAACGGCCACCTGCTGCGCGTCGTGGGTGCCCGCGAGCACAATCTCAAGGAGATCGACGTGGATCTGCCGCTGGGCACCTTCACCGTGATCACCGGCGTATCGGGCTCGGGCAAGTCGACCCTGTTGAGCGACGTGCTGTATCCGGCGCTGGCCAACGCCGTGGGCCGCGCGCGGATGCCGGTGGGCGCCCACCGGAGGCTGGAAGGGATCGAGCGCATCGACAAGGTGATCAACATCGACCAGTCGCCCATCGGCCGTACGCCGCGCTCCAATCCGGCCACCTACGTCGGCGTCTTCGGTCCCATCCGCGACCTGTTCGCCTCGCTCCCCGAAGCCAAGGCTCGCGGTTACAAGCCGGGCCGCTTCTCGTTCAACGTCAAGGGCGGCCGCTGCGAACACTGCCAGGG
>JAKZWC010000207.1:0-4296 GCA_047515735.1 Spirochaetales bacterium
GGCAGGAAGCCGGCCACCGTCAGTTGCCACAGGTGGTACATGATGAGCGGCAGCAGCGCCACGCCGAGCAGGTCCGGCATGGTGGCGAAGTAGGTGGTGAGCAGCGGGGCGCCCATGGCCAGCGTCTTCTGCGGCGCCACGAACAGCGCGGTGTAGGTGTTGGCCTTGTCCAGCCGCAGCGCGCGGCTGATGCCCCACACGACGCCGAGCAACAGCAGGTGGGACAGCGCCAGGTAGCCGAACAGGGGCCACAGCCGCAGCAGCGAAGCGGCGAAGGTGGGGTCCAGGGCCGGCCGTGAGAACGAGAACCAGATGATCACCACGATGGCGGCGTTCATGAACATGGAGATCGCCTTGCGGTAGCGCTGCGCGAGCTCCCGCAGCCGCGCCCGCGCGAGCTGGCCGAGCGCGACCGGCAGCAGCATCTTCAGCGCCAGCGCGGAGAGCACGCGCAGCAGATCGTCGGCGGGCAGGGCGCGGCCGCTCTGCTGCAGCAGTAGCGACAGCAGCAGCGGCGAGAGGAACACTCCCGCCACGTTGGCCAGGGAGGCGTTGAAGATGGTGGCGATCACGTTGCCGCGCGCCACCTGGGTGAACACGATGCAGCTCGACACGGTGGTGGGCAGCACCGCCAACGCGTAGATGCCGGCGACCAGGCGCGGGTCGCCGCCGCGCCACAGCAGCGCGACGCTGGCCGCGAAGTAGAGCGGCACCGCGACGAAGATGAAGAGCTGCAGGAACAGGTGCAGGCGGAGGGCGCGCAGACCGGAAGCGAGCGCCTCGGTCGGCAGGCTCAGGCCGGACAGGAAGAACAGCATCACCACCAGGACATTGGCGGTGGCGCCGTCCAGGCTGGCCGCGGTGCCGGCCCGCGGCGCCGCCAGGCCCAGCGCCACCGCGGCCAGCAGCCCGATGAGAAACCAGTTCTTGGCGAACCACGCACCGACGCGCGCCGAGCCAGCCATCGCGACGCATCATAGCGGCCGACCCTTTGCCACTGATAGCCCAACCCGGTAACGTCCGGGAACATGCAGATTGGCTTCAACATGCTGCTCTGGACACCGTTCGTGACCGAGGAGCACTTCCCGCTGTTCGCGCCCCTCAAGCAGACCGGCTACGATGGCGTCGAGCTGGAGATCTTCGAGGGCACCCCGGACCACTACGCGCGGGTGGCGCGCGAGCTGGAGAACCATGGGCTGCGCCGCACCGGGGTAACCATCATCCCGGACCAGGAGCGCAACATCCTCAGCGCCGACCCCGCCCGCCGCGCCGCCGGCGTGGACCACCTCAAGTGGGCGGTGGACTGCGCCGCCGCACTGGGCGCGGAGCTGCTGTGCGGCCCGTTCTATCAGCCGCTCGGCCAGTTCACCGGAGCCGCGCCTACCGCCGAGGAGCAGCAGCGTGCCGCCGACGCCCACCGCCAGGCCGCCGCCTACGCGGCGCAGGCGGGGATCCCCCTGGCCGTGGAAGCGCTGAACCGCTTCGAGTGCTACTTCCTCAACACTCTGGCCGATACCGCGGCCCACGTGCGGCGCGTCGATCATCCCAACTTCCACCTGATATACGACACCTTCCACGCCAACCTGGAGGAGAAGGACCCGGTCGGGGTGATCGCGCCGCACCTGCCGCTGATCAAGCACGTGCACGTTTCCGAGAACGACCGCGGCACGCCGGGGCGCGGCCACGTGCCGTGGGACGCGACCTTCCGCGCCCTGCGCCAGGGCGGCTATGACGGCTGGCTCACCATCGAGGCGTTCGGGCGCACGCTACCCGAGCTGGCCGCCACCACCTGCGTGTGGCGCGACTTCTCGGCCAGCAACGAAGAGGTGTACCGGGTCGGCTACGACACCATCCGCGAGGGGTGGAAGCGAGCGGCAGGGTAGCCGCTGCGGCGCCGCTCAGGCGGGGCGTTCCACCACCGCCGGCGCCCGCTCGGCGGCGAACCGCACCTCGACCAGGTTGTCCCCCGGACCGCCGCGGTCCACCACCAGGAAGTCGCTCTCGCGGTCGAGGGCGATCACCGGGTGGTGCCACACCCCGCGCGCGTAGTTGACGCCCTGGCGGCCGTCGCTCACGAACGCGCGCAGCTCGGCGAAGTCCGGTTCGGGACCGGCCGGCGCCACCACAATCAGAAACGGGGAGGGGTCCAGCGGGAAGAACGCCTGCGCCCCCAGCGGGTGATGTTCCAACACGCGGACCGCCAGCGGCACCGGGAGCGGCTGCGCCCGGAACACGTTGATCAGCGGAAAGCCGCCGCCGGCGGCCACGTCCACCCGCGCCAGGTCGTGGAAGCGCACGGTGCTGCCGTCGTTGATCGGTCGCCGCTCCGCGCCCGCCGTCTCGATCACGTCACCGAATGGCGCGAACTCCCGCTTGGTAAGCGGCACGGGCGTGATGCGGCGCGACACGGTTCAGCTCTCCACGGGCGTGCCGAACAGACGCAGACGGCTGACGCCGCCGTCGGGAATGATGTTGAGATGCACGTGGGAGACCGGCTGGGCGGCCGCCTCGGGCGGAACCTCGAGGATGTGCTCGCGATCCGCCTGCAGGGGCTGCTCCGGCAGCAGCACCGGCCAGAACATCGACTGCGCGATCACCGACTCCTGCAGCTCCCCGAAATGCGCCGGCAGCAGCGCTCCCTGCAGCGAACAGCGATCGGGGTAGTTGCCCTTGAAGTGGCTGGTGTCCACCACCACGCGCTGCACGATGCCGGGACGGGCCAGCTGGACGATGCACCAGTCGTGACCCGGCTCCCGCCGCCGCCGGGTCTCCCAGCCTTCGCCCGCGTGGCGGGCGCGGTCGGGGCGCAGCAGGTTGGAAGGATGGCCGTAGTGGGAATTGTTCCACGCCACCGCCACCGCCCCGTTGCGCGCGCAGCCCAGGTCCACGGGACCGCGCGCGGCCAGCGCCTGCCAGTCGGGGTGCGGCCGGCCATCGACCCGCAGGCGCGCCACGCCGCCGTCCGGCAACAGATTGAGCCGTACGTGGCTGACCACGCCGGCGGCCGCGACGTCGAACAGATGATGCGAATCGGGACCGATCGACGCCGGCGGCACCAGGGTGATCCACTCGGTGGCCGCGTCCGGGTCGCCGCTGCAGTAGCAGCCGTCCAGGGATGCCGCCGGCGGAAAATTGCCGGTGAAGTGGCTGGTGTCGATGTCCACCGCGGAGACCTCGCCGGGTGTCGCCAGCCGTACGATGCAATGGTCGTGGCCGTCGCGGCGCCGGCGCCGCGACTCCCAGCCGTCCATCCACTTGCCGTGATCGTCATACTTGTCAGGGAAGAACTCCGCAGCATGTGGTTCCAGCATGCGGGTCATGGGCGCGAAGAACTCGTCGCTGCAGGAAACCGCCACCGCTCCCAGCCGCGCATCCGCCAGGTTGGTGGTGCGGCGCGAAGTCCCGCGGCCGCTCGCCTCGGCTGCCGGCTGTGCAGTGCGCGCTTCCGGAGGTGCGAATTCAGGAGTCGGCACGGTCACTCCGTGACACGGCAGACGATGAAAATCGATACACAGGCGTCGCCTGCCGGCCACCATTTTCGGACCGGGCATAGGGGTGGTGCTTTCGCCAGTGGCGGGCGATGTCGATGCGCCGGCAGCACCACACCGCCTCGTGGGCGAGTACGTGGTCGAGGAACCGCGCCACCGCGGCGCAGCGGCCGGGGCGGCCGGCGAGGCGGCAATGCAGCCCCACCGACAGCATGCGCGGCGTACGTTCGCCCTCGGCGTACAGCACGTCGAACGCGTCGCGCAGGTAGGCGAAGAACTGGTCGCCGGAGTTGAAGCCCTGCGGCGTCGCGAAGCGCATGTCGTTGGCGTCGAGCGTGTAGGGCACCACCAGATGGGAGCGCCCGGCGACCTCGGTCCAGAACGGCAGGTCGTCGTTGTAGTCGTCAGCGTCGTACAGAAAGCCTCCCTCCTCCACCACCAGACGGCGGGTGTTGGGACCGGTGCGCCCCGTATACCACCCCAGCGGCCGCTCTCCGGTGAGTTCGCGGATGATCTCCACCGCGCACTGCAGATGCTCCCGCTCGATGGCTTCCGGCACATCCTGGTAGTCGATCCAGCGATAGCCGTGGCTGCAGATCTCGAAACCGTTGGCCAGGGCCGCGGCCGCGACCGCCGGGTTGCGCTGCAGGGCCATCGCTACCGCGAACACGGTGATCGGCACCTGCCGCTCCCGGAACAGCTCGAACAGCCGCCACACGCCCACCCGGCTGCCGTATTCGTAGATCGACTCCATGCTCATATGGCGCCTGCCGGGGAACGGGCGCGCGCCGAGCCGGGCGTCGGCCAG
>JAKZWC010000208.1:0-9599 GCA_047515735.1 Spirochaetales bacterium
AACGTCTCCGACGGTAATCCGAGTTCCCCGAATGCAAGGCCTCCCGGACCTGATCGTCGGATCGAGGCTGATGCGTTCCTCCATGTACACCGGCATGGCCCCATACCCACGGCGCCGTGCGGTCGCGGGCAGTCGTTACCCCAAGTGCTGCTTGAAGAACGCTACGCTACGCTCCCACGCCACGTTTGCCGCCGCCTCGTCATAGCGCGGCGTGGAGTTGTTGTGAAAGCCGTGCCGGGTGCCGGGATAGGTGAACATCTCGTAGCTCTTGCCGTGCTCCTTGAGAGCGGCCTCGTAGTCGGCTCGGGACCGGTTTACGAAGTTGTCGTCCTCGGCGAAGTGAAGAAGCAACTGAGCCTGGATCGCGGCCACTTCGGCCGTGGGCGGCGCCGGGCCGTAGAACGGCACGCCGGCATCGAGTGCGGCGCCGAGCCTGACCGCCAGCAGGTTTACCATGCCGCCGCCCCAGCAGAAGCCGGTGGCTCCCAGCTTGCCGGTACACAGCTCGTGGTTCTTCAGGAAGTGGGCGCTGTTGATCATGTCCTGGCGCAGCTTCTCCTGATCCAGGGAACGCTGCATGGTGCGGCCGTCGTCGTCGTTGCCCGGATAACCGCCAATCGGGGCCAGCCCATCCGGCGCCAGAGCCAGGAAGCCCGCGACGGCGGCGCGGCGCGCAACATCTTCGATGTAGGGATTGAGGCCGCGATTCTCGTGCACTACCAATACCGCCGAAAACGGTCCGTCGGTGGTCGGCTGGACTAGGTAACCACGCATCTCGCCGGAAGTCCCTCCGGGAGACGGGTAGTTCACGTAGCGTGCCTTGATGCGCTGATCGGTGAACGAGATGGTCTGTGCGTCGGCGTAGCGCGGCAACAGCGCCTGCGCCATCGCCAGCGCCGACACCCCGCCGACCGTTATGGCCGCGGACCGCGACAGGAACTGCCGCCGGCTGATGCGACTATGCGTGTAGTCGTCGTAGAGGTTGTATACGCGCGGATCGATATCCTTGCTTTCCATGTCTCCTCCTCACCGGGCCGGCAGAAGGCCGCCGTGTCCGTGCCACCATGGTTGCACGGAAAGACGGCGCGGGCAACGTCGCCCGCTGTGCCGTGCGAACGCCCCGGAGCCGCCACCTGGGTCAGGCCGGCAGCGGCGGCGAGCATAGTGAGGACGCCGGCGCCGGTATTCGGTACAGTGGCCGGCGGGAGAGGAGAATGAACACCGAGTTGACTGACGAGCAGATTACCGCCTACCAGCGCGATGGGTTTTTGGTCAAGCGCGAGTTTCTGAGCCCGGCGGAGCGCGACGAGCTGCTTGCCGGCATCGAAGAGGCGGTCGAGCAGTTGGGGCGCTACAAGCTGGGCGGCGACCTGAAGGAGAAGTGGCTGGAGGGCAGCAGCTACTACGACCGGGTGTTCCTGCAGCGCATCAACCTGTGGAAGATCAACGACACCGTCAAGAAGTACATGCGGGCCCCGGAGCTCGGCAGTATGCTGTGCCGGCTGGAGGGTATCGACGGCATTCGCATCTGGCACGATCAGACGCTGCAGAAGCAGCCATGGGCCAATCCCACCGCCTGGCACTCGGACAACACCAAGTGGTCGTATTCGTCCCTCCACGCCATCTCCATCTGGATCGCCCTCGACCCGGCAACGCTGCAGAACGGCTGCATGTACTACCTGCCAGGCAGCCACAAGAACGCGAGCCGGGACGACGTCGGCATCAGCGAGGAGATGGGACTCTTCTTCGAGCAGTTCCCCCAGTATCGCGACCTGATGCCGGTGGCGGGCGAGATGGAGCCCGGTGACGCCGGCTTTCACAACGGCCTGCTGGCCCACGGCGCGGGTCCCAACATGACGCCCAACTGGCGGCGCGCGATGACCGCCGGCTACATGCCCGACGGCTCCACCTTCAACGGCAAGCAGAACGTGCTCTCGGATGAGCAGGTCGCCGCCCTGAAGGTGGGCGATCTGCTCAACGACGAGGCGCAGAACCCCCTGCTGTGGCCGCCGCCGGCGTGACCGGCCGGAGCCGGCAGGGCGACGCGCCCAAGGTAGCGCCGGCTCCGGCTTCCGGTCGGTTCTACGGCTGGTACGTGGCGGGGGCGCTGTTCTTCGCCATGTTCCTGAGCATCGGCCTGCGCCAGGGGTTCGGCATCTTCGTCGAGCCGTGGCAGCGTGAGTTCGGCGTCGGCGTCGCCACCATCTCCCTGGCTGCCTCGATCGGCTGGTTCGTCAACGGCTCCAGCCAGGTGCTGATGGGCTGGCTCATCGACCGCGTGGGCGGCCGCATCGTGGTGACCAGCGCCGCCCTGCTGCTCGGCGTCTCGGTGCTTCTGATGGCCACCGTGAACAGCGTATTCATGCTGATCGTGGTGTACGGGCTGCTCATGTCGCTGGCCGCCGCGGGGCTGGCCGGCGGACCGCCCGGCGCCGTGATCGTGCGCTGGTTCCGGCGCAAGCGCGGCGCCGCGATGAGCCTGCTCACCTCCGGCGGCTCCATCGGCGGACTGGTGCTGGTGCCGTTCCTGACCTACCTGTTCCTGTGGACCGACTGGCGCAGCGCGTGGCTGGTCTCCGGCGCCGTGGTGCTGCTGCTCGGGGTGCCGCTGCTGTACCTGGTGCTGCGCGACGACCCCGCGAAGATGGGTCTGCTCCCAGACGGAGAGGTAAGCGGAATCGAGTCCGCCCGTGCGGCGGCCGCCGCCGGGCCGCTGCTGGCGCGGCGCTGGCCGGACGCCTTCCGCTCGGCGCCGATGTGGCAGCTCTCGGCCGCCTACTGGGTATGCGGCGTGACCACCGCCTCCATCTCGGTGCACTACGTGCGCTGGGCCGTCGCGGAAGGGATCACCCCCGCCACCGCGGCCCTCGCCTTCGGCCTGCTCAGCGGGCTCAACGCGATCGCCGTGCTACTGGTGGGGCCGCTCTCGGACCGGGTGCCGCGCAAGACCCTGCTCGGCGCGGTGTACCTGGTCCGCAGCGTAGCGTTCGTCCTGCTGGTGATCCTGCCGGGCCCCGCCGCGCTGTGGGGTTTCGCCATCGCCGGCGGCGCCTCCTGGCTGGCCACCGTGCCGCTGACCACCTCGCTGGCGGCCGACGTCTACGGCGTCCGTCATCTCGGCACGCTGGCGGGTCTGATCAACTTCGCCCACCAGCTCGGCGGCGCCCTGGCGGTGTATCTGTTCGGGCTGGTGTTCGACGTCCACGGCAGCTACGACGGGGCCTTCCTGTTCGGCGCGGCGGCGCTGGTGGGAGCCGGCGTGGTGAGCCTGTCGATCCGCGAGCGGCGCTACTCCAGCCGCTACGCAGCGGTGCCGCAGCCCGCTTAGCGAGCGCCCGTGCGCCTGCTGCCGATCCTGCTGCACCACTCCGAGCCGGCGGACCCCACGCTGCTGCAGTGGATCCGGGAACGCATCGACGCCGTGCTCGGTCTGGGGCCGGCGCCGATCGTGCTGATCCTGGGTGCGCTGATCGTCGCCTTTCCCGTGGCCCTCGGTACGTTCGTGGTGCTGCAGCGCCGTCGCCGCGGACGGTGACGCGGCCGTAGCGCGCCGGCTGGCTCTGCGCTGCGCAACGCTGCTACCGTCAGCCGATGTCGCTGGTACTGTTTACCAAGAGTCTGAGCGACCACGGCGTGGCGCAGCTCATCGAACGCGGCCACGGGCTGGGCGTGGACGGCTACGACCTGTGCGTGCGCGCCGGCCACCCCGTGGAACCGGCGACCGCGGCCGCCACCCTGGTGGCCGCCGTCCGTGACTTGCAAGCGGCCGGTCTCGCGGTGCCGATGGTCACCGGTCCGTTCGACCTGCTGCGGCCCGACCATCCGGCCGCGCAGCCGATCATGGCCGCCATGGACGCCGCGGACGTGCGCCTGCTCAAGCTCGGCTACTTCGCCTTCGACCCGGTGCGCGAGAACTACTGGGAAGCGGTGGAGCGCACCCGCGCGGCGCTCGCCGGCTGGAACGAGCTGGCGGGCCGCTATCGGGTCATGGTGTGCTACCACACCCACTCGCGCGGCAACCTGGGCCTCAACGCCGGCATGCTCGCGCACCTGCTGCGCGGCTTCGATCCGGCGCGCATCGGCGCCTATCTCGATCCCTGCCACCTGCTGATCGAGGGAGAGGAGTTCGCCACCGGCGCGGCCATCGTCGCCGACCACCTCGCCATCATCGGTCTCAAGGACGCGCTGCTGGTACGCGAGCGGCGCGCTGCCGGCGCCGCGCAGGGGGCGCCCCTGTCCCACGGCGCGCCGGCCGTCAAGTGGGTCGAGGCGGGCGCCGGCATGGTCGACTGGAGCGCCGTGCGCGCCGCCCTGCGGCGGCTGGCGTTCGCCGGCCCGCTGTCGATCCACTGCGAATACGAAGATCCGCCCGGCGGCCACCTGGCGGCGATGCAGCGGGAGGTCACGTTCTTCCGTTCCCTGTTCGACGCGCACGCAACCGGGTAGCCGCTCGTGATGGGACGGCCGCGATGAACTTCTCGACATCGCCTTCCCGCGCCTTACGGACAGGGAATTGCCATATTCTGTCTCGTTATTGATACAGAATAGCTCTATTCCATGTCGTCCTGCCCGGGGACCGTCGAGTGGAACACGGGTATCGGCCCGGGCCGTCACGGAGACAAGTAGCGCTGGATGGAGAGCTGATGGATCGGCAGCCGCGGCGTGCGCTGCAGGGCCAGGTCGGTGAGCACCTGCGCGGTTGCCGGCATCTGCTGCATGCCGGACGAGGCGTGGCCGGCGCCCCACAGGTAGCCGCCGCTCACCCGCGGATCGTGCCCCACGGTGGGCAGGCCATCCGGGGTTCCCGGACGCAGCCCCGACCATATCTCCAGCACCGGGGCGTCGTGCAGCGCGGGCAAGAGCTCGTCCACGGTCGCGGCCAGGAAGGCGAACCCGTCGGCGGTGATCTTCTTCTGGTAGCCCCACAACTCATGGGTCGCACCGAAGATCACGCGGCCGTCGGGGCGCGGGGTAGCGTAACCGCCCGCCCCTACCCGCGACAGGTTGTGGCGCAAGCCGCGCGGTGGGCCCTTGAGCGCCATGATCTGGCCATGGTCCGGGTACACCGGATGGGACAGCCGCGGGTCGATGCCGCCGGCCCAGGCGCCGGCCGTGTTGATGACGGTGCCGGCGTGCCAGCAGCGGTCAGCGGAGCGCACCCCAACCACCCGGTCGCCCTCCCACTCCAGTCCGGTCACGCGCGCCCCCTCCAGGAGGTGCACGCCGCGCAGCACGCCAGCCTGCAGCACGGTGGCCGTGTACTGGCGCGCGTCGAGAAAGCGGTGCTCGGGCCACCAGACCGCGCCGGTGACGTCGCCGGGCAGTGCCGGCTCGCGCGCGCGGGCCTCGCGCACGTCGAGCCGCCGCTGCGGCACCGCGGGGTGCGGCGGGCCGGCCTGTTCGTCGAGCTGCGCCTGCTCCGAGTCGGTGCGCGCAATGAGCAGCGTGCCCTCGCCGCCGTAGCCGAAACGGGAGCCGGTCAGCTCGGCCAGTTCCACCGCGAGCCGATCGTAGAGCTGCCGCGAGGCGGTGGTCGCCTGCAGGAACCAGGGATCGCGCGGCGGCGAGGAACGGGGGCCGATCATGCCCGCCGAGGCCCAGGAGGCCTGGCGCCCGGCGCGCCCCTGGTCCAGTAGCCCTATCTTCAGCCCTTCCCCACTCAGGAAGTAGGCAGTGGTGGCGCCGCACGCGCCGGCGCCGACGATCAGGACGTCGAAGGTGGCTTCCGCAGCCATGGCCTACCCTGCTCCGGCGGCGGGCATCGCGTCTACCGTCGCTACCGCGGCGGCGGCTGTTTCGGGAAACCTTCGGCTTCGCTTTCGGCGGCCATCTGCCGCCAAGTGTAGCGCGGCCGCCAACCCAGCGTCCGCTGCAGCCTGGCACTGCTCACCAAAGCGCCGTGCTCCGCCAGCGGCCCGCGCACGTCGCCGACGTGAGCGTAATGGTCAGCCAGCAGCGAACGGGTGGGCGTGGCGACGCACACGTCGGCCGCGGTTACGTTGAACACCTCGAAGCCGGTGTGGTCGGACTGCAGCCAGGCCAGCGCCGCGCGCGCCACGTCGCGGGCGTCGACGTAGGACCACAGGGCGTCGGCGGCAGCCGCGGCGTCGACCGTGAACCTGCGGAAGCGCCACTCGTAGGAGCCTTCGTAGACGATGCGTGACGGCCGCAGCGCCGCAATGGCCATTCCGTGCCAGCGGCTGTAGTGGCTGGCCAACTGCTCCAGGTTCTGCTTCACCGCGCCGTAGATCCCTTCCGGCGCCGCCGGCGTCGCCTCGTCGACCGGCAGGTAGGGCACGTTGCGGTAGGCGCCGTAGATGGTGGGACTGCTGGCCAGCACCAGGCGCCGGATCCCCAGGTTGGCCGCCGCCTGCAGCACGTGGTATCCGCCCAGCGCCAGGTTGCGGTACGCCGCCTCCCAGGTGGTCCAGGAATCTCCCGGCAGACTGCCGAAGTGGACCACCGCGGCGGCGCCAGCGAAGGCATCGTGCACCTCGGCCCCCTCCGTCAGGTCCACCTGCCGGTAGTCCTCCTCCCAGAAACCGCACGGCTTCAAGTCGACTCCCAGGACCTGGTAGCCGGCCTCCCGCAGCACCCGCACGAGCGATCGCCCCGTGCCGCCCTTGGCGCCGGTTACCACTACCGTCTGCATCGCCTCGCCTCCCGCGCACAACCTTGCTACAGTTGCCGCGCGAGGTGAAGGCAACGCACGCACAGGCCGCCGGGCTACCGCTGGAGCAGGCCCGCATCTGCATTACCGGCTTCCACCACAACCGTCCCGCCCCGTTCCCCGGTCTGGGGGACTTCATCGGCTGGGTCGGCGACTTGGTGCGCCTGGCCGACGGCGAGCTGCTGTTCGTCCACTCCGCCGGCTACTGGCACGTGTCGTTCGCCACCCCCGTGGTGCTGCACGACAGCCTGCTCGAGCCGTACCGGAAGATGGGGTTCGACCTGCAGCACCAGGCACCGACCGGCGGCCGCATCATGGCGTGCCGTTCCCGCGACCGGGGCAGGAGCTGGTCGCAGCCGCGCACCATCTACGACGGCCCCCTGGACAGCTCACCCAGCGCCACCTTCGTGACCGCCCGCGGCACGCTGCTGCAGATCGCCAACGTGCAGGCCTCCTGGTACGGATTCGACACCGCGCTCGCGGGCCACCAGGCGCTGAATACGCGCCAGCTCGTACTGCGCTCCACCGATCACGGACACACCTGGAGCGCGCCGGCGCCGCTGCACGGCTCCGGCAGCTACTACACCCGCGGCAGGTCGCGCATCCTGCCGCTGCCGGACGGGGGGCTGCTGTGGATGTCCTACGACATGAACCGGGGCAGCAGCCTGCTCGACGGCACCATCCACCGCTCCGACGACGACGGGCTCTCCTGGCGCGTGGTCTCGGTGATTCGCCGGCGCAAGCCGGAAGCTGACGCCGTGGACGCGGACACGCGGGTGGTGTCCGGCGATGCGGACGCATTCCTGAAGCTGGGCGACGGCGAGGACGAAGGCTGGCTGAGCACCGACGAGGGCGACCTGGGCCGGCTGGCGAGCGGGCGCCTGATCCTGGTGGTACGTCCCGACGGAGGCACGCTGGTGTCCGACGACCACGGAGCAACCTGGCGCCAGATCAGCCGGGTGGGTCCGGAATACGTCTATGCTCCCCAACTCGTGGTGCTGGCCGACGACACGATCGTGCTGACCGCCGGCGGCAGCGGCGGCCAGTGCGTGTTCCTGAGCACTGACGGCGGCAACTCGTGGTCGCCGCCGATCACCGTCGATCCCGACGTCTACGGTTACGGCAAGCTCACGTTGCTCGAAGACCAGTCGATCCTGCTGCCCTACGTGCAACGGCACGCGGCGCCGCAGCGCTGCATGCTGGTGCGCCTGCGGGTCAACCCGGCGCGCGACGGCGTCGAGTTGCTGCCGCTGTAGGCCGAGGCAGATGAGAGCGCCGCATCCTTTCGCCGGCAACCCGCTCGACCGCGGTGAGCGGGAACGCCGCGATGAAGCCTGGATCGAGGCCGCGGGGCGCGCCGCCGGCAGCCGCTTCCTGCCGTTCCGCAACCTGGAGGTGCTGCTGGACGACGGCGCGCAACCGGGGCTCGGCTGGCTGGAGACGGAGCGGATCCGGTCGCTGGCGCCGGATGCGGAACCGATGTTCCTGGGCCTGCTGCAGGAGGTAGCCCACTTCGCCGTGGACCTGTCGCGCTTCCCGGAGGCCATCAGGCGGATAGAGCGGGAACGCGGCTGGCGCTTCGAGAATTGCCGTACCGCCGGAGGCGTGCTGGCAGGTCAGGAGACCGGCATCCTGGCCCACGCGCGCTCGCACCTGGACTGGCACGGCCGCTACGGCTTCTGCTCCGCCTGCGGCCGGCCCACGGTGACCCGGCGCGGCGGCCAGGTACGCCAGTGTCCCGCCTGCCGCGCCCAGCACTTCCCGCGCACCGACCCCGTGGTGATCACCGTGGTCGCCGACCCCGCCACCGACCGCTGCCTGCTCGGTCAGTCGCGCGGCCGCCTGTCACGCCTGCGGATGTATTCCGCCCTGGCCGGGTTCGTGGACCAGGGCGAGGCGATCGAGGAAGCGGTGGCGCGCGAAGTGATGGAGGAGGCGGGCATCCGCGTCAAGAACGTGCGCTACCACTCCTCGCAGCCGTGGCCGTTCCCCTGCTCGCTCATGATCGGCTGCCTGGCCGAGGCCGCCAGCACCACGATCAGCATGGACGACGAGGAGATGTCCGCCGTGCACTGGTTCGAGCGCCGCGAGGTGCTGCTGGCCCTCGACGGCAACAGCGAAGTGCTGTCGGTACCCGGTCCCATCGCCATCGCCCACCACCTGATCAAGGCCTGGGCCACCCGCGAGCAGTTCTGAGGCGGCCGGACCGTTCGCGCCGGGGTAGTGTCAGAGGATATAGAGCAGTAAGGAGATTGCCATGAGCCGAAAGAAGGACACGAACACAGCCGCGGACAGCGAGACGTCCCAGGGATTCACGGCCGAGGAACGAGCCGCGATGAGGGAGCGTGCCCGAGAGCTGAGGGCGGAGGCGCGCGCCAAGAAGAACCGGGCGGACGGCGAAACGGACGTGCTGGCGAAGATCGCCGAGATGCCGGAACCGGATCGCGCCATGGCCGAGCGGATCCATGAGATCGTCAAAGCCACTGCGCCGGCCCTGGCGCCGAAAACCTGGTACGGAATGCCCGCGTATGCCAAGGACGGCAAGGTCGTCTGCTTCTTCCAGGGCGCACAGAAGTTCGACGCGCGGTACGCGACGTTCGGCTTCAACGACACGGCCAACCTCGACGCCGGCGCCATGTGGCCGACCTCCTTCGCGCTGAAGGAGTTGACCCCCACCGAAGAGGCCGCGGTCGCTGCGCTGGTGAAGCAGGCGGTCAGCTAAACGGCCGCGAGGAGGGCGTCGATCTCTTCGATCATCGAGCGCCACGCGTCGGGATGGTAGTCGGGACCGGCGGCGAACGGAGGGGTTTCGATGCAAGCGTAGCCGGTGAAGCCGAGCTGTCCCATGTGGCGGAACACGCGCGGCCAGTCCACGTTGCCGTGGCCCGGCGCCAGGTGCAGGTCGCGGTCGCCCGGCGAGTCGGACAGG
>JAKZWC010000209.1:0-14017 GCA_047515735.1 Spirochaetales bacterium
CACCTCGCGGGCGTCGCGGGTGATCAGCGACAGCGCCAACGAAACATTTTCGTACGCGGTCAGAACCGGGATCAGATTGAACGACTGGAACACGAATCCGAGATGGTGACGCCGGAACAGGGCGAGTGGCTTGCGGTTCAGGCCCGACACCGCCTGGCCGTCGATCAGCACCTCGCCGGTGGTGGCCGCGTCGTGGCAGCCGATCAGGTTGAGCAGCGTGGACTTGCCGGATCCCGAGGGTCCCGCGATGGCAAGGAACTCGCCGCGCTTCACCTCCAGACTGACGCCACGCAGTGCGGCGCCTTCCGTTGTGCCGCTACGGTACACCTTGGAGACGTTGCGAATCGAAATCAATCCTGCTTACCTCCCGACAATCGGACGCGCCTCGTACAGCGGCCGCCCTGAGGCTGTCACACCGGCGCCACCACGGCGCTACGGAAAGCGCGACGGACAAATCGGAGCACGAGCAACTACAGGATACTACTTTTGTGGGAAAGTAGTGCTGCAACGCGATTCCGCCGCCGTGTCCGGAGAGGTGCGCCGCCGGCCGCTGCTCCGGAGGTGGCAGCGCACGGACTCGGTGCCGCGCCACGGCATCTTCGGACACCACCTCAGCAATGCCAGGATCAATGTCGTCCACCGCCACGATATCATCGCTCTGACGGCCGCCGAGTGGACCCGGGAACTGGGGTTTCAAGACGTCGCCGCCGCCGCCGTATCACCCGGCTTCAACCGCGGGATACTGCCGTGCAGCTCGCGCGACGGCGGGTCAGTATCGGCACGTTGCGGCCTGCCGGGGCGCCAATCAGTCTCCCCGCGCACTAAGGGAGCTGGGAATCGGTGCACTCCCCAAGCGCTGGGATGTTTGCAGGAATTAGCGTCCACGACGACCGACCGGGACCCGACAGGATCGACCGGCCGGCCCTGCGCTGCGTCGCAACCCACGCAACTATGGTGGCGGGGCGACGCAGCGACCGTCGCGGACGCTCAGTATAGAAAGGTGTTTACTGTGTTATTCCGGGTTCCGCAGGCGGAACTCCAGAACATTCTCGACGCCGCGCGGGCGCCGGATGATCAGATCGCGGCCGAGCTTATTGCCGGCAAGACGAAGTGCCTCACGCGCGAGAGCGATGTCCTCGGAATCACGGAACTTCAATTGGCCCACCGAGTTACCATCGATGCGCTGGACGTACTTCTCATACTTCTCGACTAGACCGTCGGTAACGCCTGGCTCCTTGACCTCTTTGACCAAACGAATTGAGAATCGCGGCATTGTAAGCCTCCTACTGGGTGATTGACTTCAGCAGGGCACCCTTACAGTGAACCCGTGCTCTGTTGGCAGGGCGGATCACGACGTGACCGTTCCTGCGTAATCGGTTCCGAACAAGCCCAGGGTTACCGGGCTGCATGGTACTCCTTGCGGCAAGTTCGAGAGTGCACGCTGTCATGAATCGCCATACAATAACCTGCATCGCATAGAAGTAGTCAAGCGGTTTGCGGAAGCAACGCGTACTTTTCCGCGACCGCCGCGACACCGCGAGAGCCGCGGAGGATTTCGGTTAGCCCGGCGGATATGTTATCCTGCGTGACCAAGCATGACTATCACCGCTGTCAGGACCGCATCCGTAAAGGGTTCGAAGACTTGGAACTACGTGCGCCTGGAAACCGCTAGCGGCCTCGTCGGAACCGGTGAAGCGCATCCGGGAGCAGGCATCACCGAACTGGTGGAACGGCGCTTGAAGCCGCTGCTAGTCGGTGAGAATGCGCTTAATGTGGAACCGCTGCAGAACCGACTCCTGACCAGTACCACGGGCGATTCCTCCGGCGGAATGCTGGTGGGAGCTATCGGCGGCGTCGCGACTGCTCTGTGGGATCTCAAGGGGAAGGCGCTGGGAGTGCCAGTTTTTCAACTCCTGGGCGGCGCTTTTCGTGACCGAATCCGTCTTTACGCGGACGTGGGGCGCGGCGTTGACATGGCGAACACACCGGAGAGTTGGGCCGCACGCGCCCGCGAGGTGGCCGCCGAAGGATTCGATGCCATCAAGTTCGACATTGATCACGCCGCCGACGAAGTGAGCCATGATGTGACCGCCCGGGGTCTGAGCCTGGCCGAATTGTCACGCATGACGAGCTTGGTGGGAGCCGCCCGCGCCGCTCTGGGTGACGGCGTTGACCTGGCCATCGATTGCCACGGAATCTATCATGTGCGGGACGTAATCCTGCTCGCGCAGCGGCTGGAACCGTTCGCGCTGATGTTCCTTGAAGACCCGGTGCCGCCGGAGAACAGCGACGCTCTGGCCAAGGTAACGGGCAGCACGCCGATCCCGATCTGTACCGGTGAGTGGCTCTATCGCCGCGACGGGTTTCGCCGCCTGGTCGAGCGCCAGGCGTGCGACTTGGTGCACGTTGACGTGCCGGCTACCGGCGGAGTGGGGGAGGCGAAGAAGATCGCCGATCTGGCCGACCTCTACTACCTGCCGTTTGCCGCCCATAACATCACCTCGCCGTTCGGACTGGTGGCGAGTGCCCACGTGTGTGCCGCGGTGCGCCACCTGCACAGCATGGAGCTGCCCTACCATGCCGATCAGGTGGCGTGGCGCTGGGATCTGGTGCGCGGCCCCCGGCCGCTGGTACGCGATGGGCGATTCCTGGTACCGCAGGGTCCCGGGCTGGGCGTGGAGCTGAACGAGGAGGTGGTCAACCGCCACCTGGCTCCCGGCTCGGCCCGGCTCTGAGCGCGGCCGGCGGCTCAGGCCAGCAACACCCGGCCACGCGGCGTGGCCAGCGTGGCCTGCAACACCGGCACCGGGCTGCGCCGCACCGGCAGCGCCACTTCCAGCGCGCGCAACGCGGCGCGCACTGCCGCCGGCTCCGGATGCCCGACTTCCAGGTCCAGCAGGCGACAACCGGCCGGCGCCGTCCGGGCCGGCGACGGCGTCAGCCCCCAGTCGATCAGAAACGGCACCGCTCCGCCGAACGGCAGCTCCGCGTGCTGGCACAGGTGCCAGCTCAACTCGGTGCCGTCCGGGCGGCGGCGTCCGCCGGCCAGGACGGGACCCGGGTCGTAGCCGCGCTCCAGCGCCTGCCGGCGCCACGGTTCGAGCCGCCGCGCCGCGCTCGCCTGGTCCAGGTCCGCGGCACGGCTCGCGGCATGTACGGCAAACGTCACCAGGCGCGGCTCCGTGAGGTGATCCAGGCCGAACGGGCGCGGCCCGGACGGTGCCGGCTGCGCCGGATCCGGCGCGATGACCTCGAGGTAGACGTCGTCCCCGAGGGCCAGCAGGGCGTTGTGCGTGCCGCGGCCTTCATGACGGCCGCCGGCAGCGGCGGCAACGCCGAGGAGTGCCTCCAGCCGTACCACCGCGGCCGCAAGTTCCGGCGCCCCGTACACCAGGTGGTCGACCATGGCGCGTCAACTGATCCCCATGGCCTGCAGGTTGCGGAAGCTTACCGCCAGCTCGGCGAACGGATCGGCGCCGTAGGTCTGGTCCTGCTCCACCATCGCCCACTCCACCCCCGCAGCCCGGCACGCCGCGCCGATGCGCGGCCAGTTGAGGTTGCCGGTACCGACCGGGGCGAACCGTTGCGTGCGGTCGGGCAGCATCACCATGTCCTTGAAGTGAATGATCGGTTGGCGATCGCCCAGGTCACTGACCCACTGGGCCGGGTCGGCGCCTCCGGCCGCCAGCCAGTAGACATCGAGCTCCGCCTTCAGATGTTCCGGTGGCGCCGCCGCGTATACCTGATGCAACCAGGTGGTGCCTCCGTAGCGCACCAGCTCGTGATTGTGGTTGTGATAGGAGAAGTCGATGCCGGCGGCGGCGAGCCGCTCGGCGATGGGTGCCAGCTCGGCGGCGAAGCGCGCGGCCCCGCCGGCAACATAGTACTCCTTCGGCAGTCCCCCGATGGCCGCGTGGCGACACCCCCACAGCCGATGGACGTCGATCAAATGGCCCAGATCACTCTGGAATTCGTCCCAGCCGAAGTGAGTCGCTGCGATCTGCAGTCCATGCCCGCTGGCCAGCTCTGCCACTTGCTCGGGATCGACAGGGCCGAACGCCGACACCTGCACCGCCCGGTAGCCGATGGCCCGCACCCGGCGCAACGTCTCGGCAACTCCCTCCGGCGTCCGGGTGTAGTCCCGGACCGTATACAGCTGTGCTCCCGCACCAAGTTCACTCATCTGGTTCGCTCCTCCCCGTGCAATGGGGCGTGTCCGGTCTGAAAATCGTTCTGGCCGGTGCGGTCCACGCCGCGCACCAGCCAGATCGGCCGCTGTGAGAAGTCCACCAGGTAGGTGGAAGTGGAGGCGCCGGGCTGCAGCAGGCCGCGGTCGAAGTGGGAGGTGGCCGGCATGTAGCGCAACGCCAGCCCGGCGCGGCGGCGCGGTGAGGAGTTGGCGTGCGAGCCGTGGATCAGGTACACGTCGTGCAACGACATCTGTCCGGGCTGCAACTCCACGTCCCAGGCCGCGGCCTCGTCGAAGGCGTCCGCGTCCAGCTCCTGATCGAGCACCACGTCGTTGCGCGAGCTACGGTGGTGGCTGCGCAGTTGGTGGCGATGATGCGATCCGGGGATGACCCGGAGACAGCCGTTCTCGGTGGTACTGGCGTCGATGGCGATCCAGACGGTGCAGGTAGCCAGCGGCCGAATCGGCCAGTACTGGCCGTCCTGGTGCCACGGCACCTCCATCCCGTCGCCGCCGGGCTTGCAGAACACCTGACACCCCCACAGGATGATATCGGGACCGATGAGCTGCTCCACCGCGTCCAGCACCGCGGCGTGGTGGGCAATCTCCAGGAACACGCGGTTCCCCTTGACGCCCTCCGCGCTGTGCTCGATATGTGCGCTGACCAGCTTCTCCGGGCGCACGCCGGGGTTGTCGGCGAGCAACTGCTCCAATGCCGCCGCCAACCGGGAAAGCTGTGCCGCCGGCAGCGTGTGGCGCGGCATCACGATGCCGTCGCGTCGGTACGCCGCCACCTCGGTGGCGCTCAACGGTCCGCTTCGCACGCTGGCTGTGTCAGTCATGGCGCTGGTCATGGTAGCACGAGATCGTGATCATCCTGTCACGGTGCGGCCACGTCAAAGCAGGGCTCGGCGCAGCAGGCTGAGGGCGGCAACCGCTATGCGGCGCCGGTCCACCCGGCCGCGCGCACCGATTCCCAGGTGGTGGCTGAATTCCCCGGTCGCTCCGGTCACCGCCAGCCAGGTGTTGCCGGGCCCGAGGTTCTGGGGCACGGCCGAGCCCGTCATCGTGGCGGCACCCGCCATCTGCTCGGCGGCCGCGTCCGAGCCAGTATCGTGGGAGTGCACCGCCAGCGCCACCTCGGCGCCGCTGATCCGGCGCATCGCGCGTGCCAGGGCCGCCGCCAGCGCACCGCCGGAAGCCTCCGCGCTCTCGCCCCCGGCCTGCGCCAGACAGACGCGCGCCGCACCGGTGGTAACGACGCGGCCCTCCACGAAGCGTTCTCCGGCCGCCTCGCAGAGGGCCGACGCCACCGTGCCGCCGGTGCGGTCCTCGTAGCTGGCCACCCGCCAGCCGCGCCGTGTGAGGGCCGCCGCCACCACGCTCTCCAGGGTCTCCTCGTCGGCGGCGAAGATGTGGTCCCCCAGGGCGGCGCGCACCCGGGCCTCCGTGGGCGCGATCAGAGCCCGCGCCGCGGCCGGCGAGTCGGCGCGGGCGCTGATGCGCACGTCGACCTGCCCGGGGCGCGCCAGCACTCCTACCTTGGGGTTCGCCGATTCCGTCATGATGGCGCCGATGCGGTGATCCACCGCGCTTTCGCCCAGCTCTCCCACCTTCAGCACGCGGTAATGGATCACCTGGTCGAGGTTCCAGCGGCGGCGCAGGTAGGGCACCACCTCGTGCTCCATCAGCCACTTCATCTCGAACGGCACGCCCGGCAGGCTGATCACGGTGCCGCGCTGATCCTCGACGATGAATGCCGGAGCGGTGCCGTTGGGATTGGGCACCAGGGTAGCGCCCCGTGGCAGCAGCGCCTGCTTCTCGTTGTTCGGGGTGAGCACGAATCCGCGCGCGCGGAACCGCTCCTCCAGGTCGCGCAGCGCGCCGGCGTCGCGCTCCAGGGGTCGCCCGAATACCCGCGCCACCGCCTGACGGGTGAGATCGTCCTCGGTGGGTCCCAGCCCGCCGCCGGTGATCACGCAGTCCGCCCGCTCCAGGGCGCGCTCGAGCACGTCCGCCATACGCTCCAGGTTGTCGCCCACGGTAGTCTTGCGAAACAAGTCAGCGCCTACCTCGGCCAGACGCTGCGCCATCCACGCCGAGTTGCTGTCCACGATCTGTCCGAGTAGCAGCTCGGAGCCGATTGCCACCAGTTCTACGGTCACTCGTCCATCATCCCGCATGCACCGGCCAGTGTCACTCCGGGACCGGCAGGCGCAGCTCCGGGGCACTACTAAGCGGCGAGGTGGCGGAGCAGGTCTTACCAGCAGCCGTGGCGGCCGAAGGAGTAGATGCCGATGGCTCGGGGGATACGCCGCAGGCGGCGGTACAGGTCGAAGGGGATGCCGGTTCCGCCTGCCCCCGGCTCCCAGCAGTTCACCCCGCAGCGCACCGCGTTGCCGCCCAGGGTGTCGCTCTTTTCCACCAGCACCGTGCGCGCGCCGCGACGGGCGCCCGCCAGGGCAGCCGCGAAACCGCCGGCCCCACCCCCACCACCAGCAGGTCGTAGGGGTGGGTTGGAAGGATCATGCGAGGCGGGTGTCCAGCTCCAGCACGGGGCGGTCCAGGCGGGAATGGTAGGGGGGCTCCATTACCAGGCGCTGCTCGGGGGTCATCAGCGCCAGCATCTCCTCGGGCCAGGCGTGGGGGACGTAGGCCAGGTTGCCGGGGGAGAAGCGGAACAGGGCCGTGCGGCGCCGGTGGGCGGCGGTCCATGGCCGGGTGCCGTGGGTGACCGCCTCGGTGAAGATGACACAGTCGCCGGCCTGGCAGGTAATCTGCTTGACGAACTCCTGGTAGGCCTCACCACGGCGCAGCGCGGCGGGGCAGGGGAAGTTGCCCTTGTGGCTGCCCGGTACCAGGCACAGGCCGCCGTCGCCGGGATTGATGTCGGTGAGCTGGTACGCGACCACGGTGAGACCGTTGTGCATCTTGCCGTCACGGACGAGGTAGTACTGATGGCGGTCGAAGCCGGGCCCGGAGGATCCGTGCAGCACGTGCCCCTCGGCGCCCCTGCGCATGGTGAGGATGCCGAGGTTGTGATCGAGCCGAAAGCCGGGGCCGAGCAGTTCATGCAGGTAGGGCACGACCTTGCGGTTCACCAGCATGTCGCGAAACGGGCGTCCGTACGGCTCCTCCCACAACAGGGCGCCGCCCAGGTCACCGCGGCCGGTGCTGCCTTGCAGCGCCTCCGAGTCGCCGGAAAGCGAGTCCTCGCCGACCCGCTCGCGGATCTCTCCGGCGTGCCGGTCGATGGCGGCATTGGCCAGCGCGACATCCTCGGCTGACAGCGCGTGACGGACCACCAGGTAGCCATTGATGTCGAACAGGTATCTTTCGTCGTCGGTCATGAGAAGTCTCCCGGCCTAGTGCCGGCCGCGCGGCCGTGCCCCGGGCCTGCCGGATCCCCGGCGAACCCAAGAGTGCCGCAGGGGTGCAACCATCGCAACCGACCGCCCCGACCGCCCCGACCGCAGCAAGGGTTGGCGCCTTCGGCCATGGCGCAGTAGCCTGCGGTACCCATGAGTGAATCGACGGCAACGAGCCGGCCGCGTTCCCCGACCCTCAGCGCGGCGCAGGTGCGGCAGTATCACGAGCGTGGCTTCCTGTGTCCGCTGCCGGCGGTGCGGGCAGCCGAGAGCGGGCGGCTGGAGCGGCTGTTCGGTCGGTTGCGCGTCCTGCTGCCGCCGGACGCGTCCACGCAGCAGATGGACTGGTGGCACGTGTTCGACCGCGAGCTGTACGAGCTGTGCACAGACGCCGCGATCCTGGACCCGGTGGAGTCATTGCTCGGGCCCGATTTCTACCTGTGGGGCACCCAGTTCTTCGCCAAGGACCCCGGCGACGGCAAGCTCACTCCCTGGCATCAGGACGCCTTCTACTGGCCGCTGCATCCGCACCGCTCCGTGACGGTCTGGCTGGCCTTCGCCGACTCCGACCGTGACAACGGGACGATGCAGGTGATCCCCGGCTCCCACACCATGGGCCACCTGCAGCACGGCGCGTTGCACGACCGCAGGGCGGTGCTGCCGCTGCAACTCGAGGCCGGCCAGGTCGACCCGCGGGAGGCGGCGTTCCTGGAGCTGGCCGCCGGCGAGATGAGCCTCCACGATGACCGCATCGTACACGGCTCCCAGCCCAATCGTTCGAATCGGCTGCGCTGCGGGCTGACGCTGCGCTACTCGGCAGGCGAGGTGAGGTGCGACACGCGCGAGTGGCCGATGTTCCAGGCGTTCTGGGTACGCGGCACCGACCGCTGGGGGCACAATCCGGTGGGTACGCCGCCGCAAGGCCTGATGACCGAGTTCCGCGAGGCCACGGCCACCTATACTGAGAGTTGATGTGATGCGCGATGTAATCGGCAAGGTCGACCGGCGGGTCAAGATAGCCGCAGGCCTGTTCTGGGCGGACTACGCCTGCCTGGGCGCCCAGGTACAGGAACTGGAGCAGGCAGGCGTGGACTGGCTGCACCTCGAGGTACGCGACGGGGCCTACATGCACTTCGGCATGCCGCGCGGCGGCTTCGACGTGATCGAGGCGATCCGCAAGAGCACCGAGCTCGAAATCGAGGCGCAGCTACAGATGGTGCGGCCCACCTTCGAAACCTTCAAGCAGATGGCCGACCTGGGGGTGAACATGATCACCCTGCCGCTGGAAACCATGGGTGAGCTGACCATGCAGGCGATCTCCTACATCACCGACGTGCTGCACCTCAAGGCCGGCGTGTGGGCTTGGCAGGGCACGCCGATCAGCGCCTTCGAGCAGTATATCCAGCCCTACGTGCGCGCCGTCGAATATGAGAGCCGCGCCTACTTCTGGGCCCGTGAGACCGGCGCCAGCCCCCACACCATGGATCCGATCATGGTGCACAACATCCGCCGCCTGCACCAGATGGTGCGTGCCGCCGGCCTGGAGCGGCAGATCGAGGTGATGGAGGATGGCGGCCTCGGCGTGGACAACGTAGCGCAGTTCGTGGCGGCCGGCATGACGGTCGGCGAGTTTTCGTCGCCGCTGCTCAAGGGGCCGCACGGCAAGCTGCAGCCCGGGACCGGCGAGATCGGCGCCGCGGTGGCAGCCGTACGCCGTGCTCTGGACGCGGCCGCCGCGAGTCGACGCGCCCCAGGGGATGAGTAAGCCCAAGGCCCTGGTCGTCGGAGGCCGCGGCATGCTGGGCCGGGCGGTCGCGACGCGGCTGGCGGACCGCTTCGAGGTATCGAGCTGGGACCTGCCGGAGGTCGACATCACGGACCGCAAACGTACGCTGGAGCAGATCGCCGCGGCGGCGCCGGCGCTGGTGGTCAACTGCGCCGCGCTGGTCGACCTGGAGGGCTGCGAGCGCGACCCCGACCGGGCGTGGCGGGTGAACGCCGTCGGGGCGGGCAACGTCGCGGTCGCGGCCGAGCGCTGCGCGGCGACTCTGTTCTACCTCTCGTCGGACTACGTATTCGACGGCGACACCGACGGCAGCTACGACGAGGTGGCGGCGGCCAATCCGCTCAATCACTACGGCCGCTCCAAGCTGGCGGGGGAAGAGCTGAGCCGCGCCGGCTGCAGCCGCCTCTGCGTGGTGCGCTCGGCGTGGCTGTTCGGGCACGCCACCGGCAACTACGTGGCGCGGGTGCTGCAGCAGGCCGACGCCGAGGGCGTGGTACGGATGCCCGCCGACCAGGTCGAATCGCCGACCTACTGCGGGCACCTGGCCAGCGCGCTGCTCCACTTGGCGCGGTGCGGGGCACTCGGGATCGTGCACGTCACCGGTGCCGGCGCCTGTACCAGGGCGCAGTTCGCGGCGGAAGTGCTGGCGCAGGCCGGACGCGACGAGCGGGTGGAGGTGGTCGACTCCGCCACTGCGGGGCGCCACGCGCGGCGCCCGGCCCGCTCGGTGCTGGACTGCCGCCTGTACCGCCTGCTCACCGGCCGCGAGCTGCCGCGCTGGGAGGCGGGCATCCGCGCCTACCTGGACGCCGCTTCATGAGGGCGCCGATCCCGGTGGCGAGCACCCGTCCCATGGCGACCCGCGGGCCGCGTCCCCATCCCGTCGCGGCGACTGAAGCCCGGGCGCCGACCGCGGGGCGCGTACACGGTGCCCATACCTGGCTGGCCCCGTGCCGGGCAAGCACTCGCTTTGCCGGAAGCGAGTCGCCAGGCTCGGCGGCAGCGGCCCGCGGGCCGACACCGGCCATGACGCGCGGCGCGCGGCCGGATCTGGGGGTCGGCATCGACGTCGGCGGCACCAAGATTGTCGCGGGGCTGGTGGACCGCGCGGGCCGCGTACTGCGCCGTTGCCGCACCACCAGCCACGCGGAGCGGCCTCCGCTGGAGGTGATCGCCGCAATCGAACGACTCTACGCCGAGCTCGCCGCCACCGCGGGCGAGGTGGCGGCGGTGGGAGTGGGGTTCGCCGGCAACCTGGATGCCGCGCGCGGCGAGGTGCTCGTCAGCTCCAACCTGCCGGCGTGGGACCACTTTCCCTTGCGCGCCACGCTGGAGCAACGGCTGGGGGGCCCGGTGGCGCTGGACAACGACGTCAACATGGCAGTGGTGGCGGAACACCGCTACGGCGCCGGCCGCGGCTGCCGCAACCTGTGCTTTCTCACCGTCAGCACCGGGTTGGGGATCGGCATCATCGTGGATGGCAAGGTGTACGCCGGCAGGGGCAGCGCTGGGGAGCTGGGCCACGTGGTGATCGAGCTGAACGGCGCGCCATGCACCTGCGGCAAGCGCGGCTGCATCATGGCCTACGCCAGCGGCATCGGCATCTCGCGCATGGTGTACGCGGCGGTCGAGTCGGGGAGGGCGCCCGGCCTGCGCCACCTGCTCCCCGCCGATGGTTCGCGGGTGCCGGTGCAGGCAGTGGCCGCCGCGGCGCGCGGCGGCAATGCCGCGGCCGGTGAGATATTGGCTACCGCGGGGCGTTACACCGGAGTTGCGCTGTCGATCATCATCCAGATGCTCGACCCCGAGGTGATCGTGATCGGTGGCGGGCTCACCCGGCTTGGCAACGCGCTGCTGGAGCCGGCTTGGGACGCCATGCGGCGCCATACCCAGGCACAGCTTCTGGACGCGGTCCGCGTGCTGCCTTCGCGGCTCGGCGCCGACCTGGGGATGCTGGGCGCGGCGGCTCAGGCGCTGAAGCTGGGGGCGCGGACCGCCACCAGTGAACCGGAGGAGACGATCGATGCGTGACACCAGCCGGACGGGAGCGGGGCGCAGGCTCCGCTACGGCCAGATCGGCGGCGGCCGCGGCTCGTTCATCGGCGCGATCCACCGTCGCGCCGTGGCTCTGGACGGCGGCATCGACCTGGTGGCCGGTGCCCTGAGCAGCAGCCCCGGCCTGGCGCGCGCGTCGGCGCGCGACCTGTTCATCCCCGAGCAGCGCAGCTACGCGACCTGGCAGGAACTGGTGGAGCGCGAGGCGGCGCGCCCCGAAGAGGAGCGCCTCGACTTCATCTCCATCGTTACCCCCAACCACGTGCACTTCGCGCCCGCGCTGGCGTGCGTCGAGGCCGGCTTCCACGTGGTGATCGACAAACCGCTGGTGCATACCGGCGAGCAGGCACAGCGGCTGGTGGAGGCGGTGCGCCGGCAGGGCTTGATATTCGCGGTCACCTACAACTACACGGGATACCCGTTGGTGAAACAGGCACGCCACTGGGTGCGGAACGGCCTCATCGGCACCATTCGCCGGGTGGTGGTGGAGTACGCCCAAGGATGGCTGAGCGAGCCCATCGATCGCCAGGGGCACAAGCAGGCGGCCTGGCGCACGGACCCGGAGCGGGCGGGAATTGCCGGCGCCTTGGGCGACATCGGCACCCACTGCGAAAACCTGATGACCTACGTAACCGACCTTGCCGTCGCCGAGCTGAGTGCCGACCTCGCCACCTTGGTACCGGGACGGCGCCTGGATGACGACGCCGGCGTGCTGCTGCGCTTCGCGCCGGAGGCGGACGCGGAGCCGGCGCGCGGGGTGCTGTGGGTATCGCAGGTGGCGGCAGGGGCCAGGAACCGGCTCACGTTGCGGGTGTACGGCACCCGCGGTGGCCTGCTGTGGGACCAGGAAGATCCCGACCGGCTCCACTTACTGACCCCCAACGGCGAAGTCCGCACCAGCCAGACCGGCGATCCCGACCTGTGCCCGGCGGCACAGCGAGCCAGCCACCTGTTTCCCGGCGCTCCGGAGGGGTTCCTCGGCGCCTTCGCCAACCTCTACCGCAACGTGGCCGACACCATCCGCACCCGCCTGCAGCAGCGGCCGCCGGAACGCTCCGGCTACGAGTACCCCGACGTGAACGACGGCGCCCGCGGCGTGCGCTTCATCGAACGGGTGGTCGAGAACGCCCGCGGCAGTGCCAAGTGGACCCCCTTCTGAACGGCGGGCGACCCTACAGGCGGTAGACCCGGGCGGCGGTGCCGTAGAGCATCGCGTGCTGTTCGTCCTGGCTGAACTCCGCCGCCAGCTTCTTGAAGGCGTTCCACAGCACCCGGTAGGAGACCGACACCTTGTCGACCGGGAAGTTACTCTCGAACATGCAGCGCTCGGGTCCGAAGCACTCGATGGCGTGCCGGTACCAATGGCGCTGGAGGGCCACCAGCTCGTCGGAGGTAGGCGGCCGCGGGGCGGTGTGCAGGGCGAAGCCGTTGTCCGGTTGCGCCAGGCCGCCCAGCTTGCAGTACACGTTGGGGCACTCGGCCAGCGCGGAGAGATCGGGCTTCCAGGCGGTGAACACCTCGTCGAGGCGGCCTGCGAACGGTCCGGTGCCGAGCGGATAACCGAGATGATCGAGGATCACGGTGGTATCGGGCACCGACCGTGCCAGCTCCCGGTAGTCGCGCATCTGGGTGTGGTAGTGCCAACTCTCGTAAGTGTAGCCGCGCCTGCCCAGCAGCCGCACCCCGTCCTGGAACGCGCTGTCGCGGAACAGGTCGGCAGGTGCCCCCACCGGGGGGGTGCGGAAGGCCGCATCCGGCCGCGGGTGGCGCGCGCCGGCATGGCGGATGCCGCGAAACAGGCCCGCGCCGGCTTCCTCGTGCGCATCGAGTGCCTCGCCCAGGCGGTCGCCCAGCCGCAGGTCGGCATAGCTGACGATGCCGCCGACCACGGCATGCCCGGCGGTGCCGGCGGCGCTCTCCCTGGCGATACCCGCCACCCACTCGGTCTGGCCCACCGGACGCAGGTGCTCCGGCCCCGCCGTGCGGTACTGGGCCCGGCATTCGATGAACACGGTCTTGACTACCCGATGGCCGGAACCGGTGTCGGCCCACAGGTCGTCCAACCCGTAGCTGCCCCACGGCGAATCGTGCTGCGGCAGCCAGAAGTGATGATGGGGATCGATCAGCGGCTGCTCGGCGGCGATCACCGGCTCGTCCACCTGGGCATGCCAGGCGGCGGTACCGGGCTGCGGCGGGGTCTGACTCATGGCGCCTACCGTCGCCACTGGCACACACCCGTGTCAACCGGCGCCGCCCCTGCCCGGGACTGCCCGGCCGTCACGCACATCGATCGCCCTGCGACCACGCCGGCGCCGCGGAGCTTGAGCACGTCCGGCGGGGCGGGCTACGGTCGTGACGGAGCCATCACCATGAATGTCACCGTCGCCTACGATTTCGGGGAGGCGTACGTCCAGAGGCTGCGCGGGTCATTCCCCCAGGCGCGCATCACGGCCGCGTACAGCGCTGCCGAGCAGCTCGCCCTGGCGCCCGAGGTGGAGGTGCAGTTCGGGCTCATCGACCGGCCCACGTTCCTCGCCGCGCGGCGGCTCAAGTGGTTTCACTTCGTGGGCATCGGCTTCGACTCGATCCTGCGCGCGATACCGGAGTTCATCGCCGGCG
>JAKZWC010000210.1:0-2833 GCA_047515735.1 Spirochaetales bacterium
GGACGAAGCGCTGCAACGGAAGGTGGACGCGCTGCTGGCGTGCAAGCGCACCCTCTCGGAGCAGGGCATCGACGTGAGCGCCTACACGCCGGAAGCGATCGCGGCGGACGTGGCCGATCTTGCAGCGGCGATGGGCTACAAGACCTACAACCTCTACGGCAGCTCCTTTGGCACCATGCTGGCGCTCGCCGTCATGCGCGATTACCCGGATAACGTCCGTAGCGTGGTTCTGGATGGGGTATGGCCACCGCAGGTGAACGCTGCCTAAGCCCGGCATGCGAACGCGGCCTCCGCGCTGGAGGCGCTGTTTCGCCGCTGCGAAGCGGACCCGGAGTGCGCCCGGCGTTATCCCGATCTGGAACAGGAACTCTGGCAGGTGGTAGACCGCTATGAGGCACGCCCGACCACTATCCGGGACTCCGACTCCAACTCAGCCGAGCCTGTCGAGGTAGAGGTCGACGGCCACTTCATGCTGAGGAGGGTGTTGGAATCGCTGCGCAGCGACTCGTGGATTCCGTACTTGCCGTTCCTCGTGCACCGGATCGCCGGGGGAGACCACGATGTCGCCGCAGCATTCATCCAACCGCGTACCTGGCGGATATCGATCGACAACTCGGCGGCTTGGGCATCGCTGCTCTGCCACGTCGAGGGGAGCTTCGCCGACCTTTCCGGGGTCCTCGCGGATCGCGCCGCATACCCACGGTTTGCCGATCCCGAGACGGCGGATCTGGTACCCGCCCTCTGCGCGGCCTGGCATGACCCGACAACCGAGCACGTGGACAGAGCCCCGGTCGCCAGTGCCGTCCCCACCCTCCTGCTGTCCGGTGAGTTCGACCCGAGCACGCCGCCGCGGTGGGCCGATCTGGCGGCCGAAACGCTGAGTCGCAGTCACTCGTTCGTGGTGCCGATGGGTGGCCACGGCGTGGGCATGGATACGCGATGCGGACGCGCGCTGGTCGGAGCGTTCCTGGACGCACCGATGCCAATCCATCGCCGGCGTGCTCCCCGGCGGCAGACCGGGACGGGTCCGGGTTCCGAACGATCTACCTCAACCGGCTCGAGCACGTGCCCGTTTCGCTCAAGTGGTACGATTACGCCGCACTCAAGGTCCTGATGGCGCTGGGAGTGCTGCTGATCGTGGCGCTCCAGGTCTCGGCCCTGATCCTCTGGCCGGTGGCAGCGATAGTTCGCCGGGTCGGCTCCGGCGCGGAACTGGCCGCGCGGGGGGGCCGGCCACCCGCGGCTGACTGCCGCCGCTGTCATCGCGGTCAGCGCGGGCTTCTCCTGGTCGGTGGGAGCGGCGGTCGAAGTCCTGTATGCGTTCTGGGCGCTGGCCCCGTCGCAGTCGGTGCCCTGGCCGGTGCTTTCCTTTTTCTCCGCCGAGCGGACGTGGATGACGGACGAGGTGGTGCGTAACTTTGGCTACTACCCTTGGGTCCGGCCGCTGTTCGTCATTCCGTACCTCACCGCCGCCGCAACGGTGTATGTCTTGTACTTGGCGCTCCGATCATGGCGCGAGAAATGGTGGACCGGGCTCGGCCGCATGCACTACAGCATCGTCGCGATCACGCTCGCCTGGCACCCGTTCCTTCTGGTCTACGCGGGCATCATCCCGTGAGCCGCGTCGCCGGTGCCCAGCGAATACGCCTTTGAATTCGGACGCAGGAGGAGGCGCATGGAGCAGATGACGCTGCCGGCCTGGAGACGGCGCCGGCGGCTGCTCCAGGAGGAGCTGTGGCGCATCCTGGGGCGGCCAGCGGACACCGTGGAGCCTTCCGGTGACGTGCGCGACCGGACCGAGTGGGACGGCGTCGTGGTCGAGAAACTGGTGTACGAGACCGAACCGGGACAGGCGGTCCCCGCGCTGCTGTATCTGCCGACCGCCTGCGCGCCGCCGTTCCCGGCGCTGGTGATCTGCATGGGGCACGGCGAGAGCAAGACCACACCGGGACCGCTGCACGCGGGGCCGCTGTTCGCCCGCCTCGGCATCGCCTGCCTGTGCGCGGATCCGATCGGCGAGGAGGAGCGCAACCGTGCCGGGCACCGCGGCACCCGGGCACACGACGCGGCGGCCGTATCCAGCCGCTCCCGCGGCGCCGGCCGCAAGGTGATCGGCAAGATGGTGTGGGACCTGATGATGGGGCTCGGTTACCTGGCCACGCGCCGCGATATCGACGCCCAACGCCTTGGTTGCGCCGGGGTCTCCCTCGGCGGCACGGTGGCGGGCTACCTGCTGGCGCTGGACGAACGGCTGAAGCTGGCCCTTCCCGCCGGCTGGTTCTTTCGGCCCGAAGACCGGGTGATCGGCAAGGACTGCTCGCGCCTCCCGGCGCAGGAGATGCAGCAGGTGATGAGCAACGGGGAGTTGCTCGGGTTGGCGGCACCGCACTGCGCGGTGCTGGTGGCCAACGGCGACGCGGACACCGTGATCGACAAGCAGGGCAGCGGGATGGTGGCGGTGCGCGGAATGGGCCCGAGCCTGCAGCAGGCCCAGGAGATCTACGGACTGTATCCCGGCGCGGCGGGCCGCATCGCCGCCCTGCTGGAGCCCGGCGGGGGCCATCGCCACTACTATCTGGCCAAGCCGGCGCTGCTCTGGGCACGGAGGCACCTGCAGGCGGCGGGTATTTCGGAGGCCGCCCTGCTGGAGCTGCCCGAGATGCTGTTCGGCGACTGGGCGGACCGCTGCGGAGTGGTAGTCGAGACGCTGTACGACACGCCGCTGCACTTCCGCGGTCTGCGGCTGCCGGATCTGCAGCTGCGGCCGCTGCCGGCGGAGCACCGGCGCTGTCTGGATCCCGGAGAGGTGGGCACGGCGCGATTCACCCTGGAG
>JAKZWC010000211.1:0-11365 GCA_047515735.1 Spirochaetales bacterium
GCCACGTGGGATCCAGCCACCAGGACCACCCCGTGGCGCTGCACCGATCACACCGGGACTACTGATCCTGCCATTACCTGCCTTTCCGACGGCACGATATATGTTCATTTCCTGATCTGCGCCTTCGTCGGAAAGAGGGGCATACTAGAGGATCTGGGGCCCCAGTCCGAGAGGCAGTCGGAGAACATGAAGGGACTGCGGGATTGGGAAGGGATCTATCTCATCAAGTCCACCGATCACGGCCACAGTTGGAGCACGCCATACCGGGCCAACACGGAGCCGATGAGAATCGGATACGCTCCGGAAACCTTGGTCGAGCTGCCAAGCGGCATTGTGTTGATGGCGTGCCAGGGCATGCTCGGCCTGCCGATCGTGACGCCGCTGTCAGCGGCCGAGCCCATGCGCACCTACCTGCTCAGATCTGACGACCGGGGCGAGAATTGGGAGCACTACTCGACGGTTGCCTTTGACCCGGCAGGGATCGTGTCTTTCATGGAGCCGGGCATGGCGAGAAGCAGAGACGGCCACCTGGTCTGCCTCATGCGCACTGGCCACCAGCCGCGCTGGCGACACCAGCACCTGTGGCTCGCGGTTTCGAACAGCGAAGGGGAATCCTGGAGCCGACCCGAGGCAACCAATATTTGGGGATATCCAGCCAATCTCCTGCTCCTGCGGGACGGACGGATGCTCGCCACCTACGGCTACAGACGGTCTCCGTGGGGAGTGAGGGCCTGCCTGTCCGACGATGGGTTGAGCTGGGATGTGGCCAACGAGGTCGTTATTTGTGAGGGCGGAGTCGCGCCGCCGACGGTGCCGAGCTTCTATCATATCGGCTACCCGGTAACGATCCAGATGGCGGACGGATCGCTGTTCATGGTGCATCATGAATGGACCGCGTCGGAGCCGTTCGTGCAGTACGTAGTCGGCTACCGCTTCGAGCTCGATTGAACTGCACGAGCGCGCCGCTCCCGCCAAGCGAGACTGACCGCGAGGTATAAGGTCGCTGTACCGCCCGATCCGTGCTTCACGGCTGTGCAGCGGCCGTATGCGTTGACGCGGTGACGCTAACGTGGCAGCGTAGCCGCCGCGGGCGGCCGGTGATCGACATCCATAGTCACATCTGGGAGGACGGACACTTCAGCGCCACGGCCAAGCGCCAGTACGAGGAGACCTACGGTGCGCGGGCCGACCTCGAGTGCCCGCCGGAGGCGCACTGGGCGGCGGTGGCCACGCAGGTGGATCGCGCCGCGGTATACGCCATGATGATGGGGCACGTCGGCCTGGTGGTGCCCAACGAGTACGTCCACGCCTACGTCAGCCGGCATCCTGCCAAGCTGGTGGGCGTGGCCAGCGTCGACCCGCACGACCCCGAATGCTGCGCGCAACTCGAGCACGCGGTCCAGAATCTCGGATTCCGCGCTCTCAAGCTCAGCGGGGCCTACCAGAACTTCAATCCCGCCGACACCCGTTACGATCCCCTGTATCGCACCGCCACGCGTCTGGATATCCCCATCTTCTGGCATCAGAGCACCAATTTCTACGCGGAGACCCCGTTGCGCTGGTCCAAGCCGGTGCTGCTGGACCAGGTCGCGCAGCGCCATCCGAAGCTGCGCATGGTGATCTGCCACCTGGGACATCCGTGGTACACCGACGCCGTGATGGTGATGCGAAAGCACCGCAACGTGTACGGCGACATGTCCGGGTTCGGCTTCCGCCGCTGGCGCTTCTACGTCAGCCTGGCGACGGCGGTGGAGTACGATGTCGGCGACAAGGTGTTTTTCGGCACCGACTATCCGTTCTGCACCGTGGAAGACAGCGTCCGCTACCTGCGCGACGCGGTCGCCATGGCCCGCCGTTCGGGCCTGCCGGAGATCCCGGCGCGCTTCGTCGACGCGATGCTGGAGCGCGACTCCCTGGCGCTGCTGGGCATGGGATGAGCTGCCCGGACTCGATGGCGACCGCGGCATGAACCGGCTGCTCGCGGCGCTCGAGCGGGAGCGGCCGCTGCAGATCGCCGGCGCGATCAACGCCTACGCGGCGCTGCTGGCGCAGGACGCCGGATTCCGGGCGCTCTACCTGTCCGGCAGCGGCGTGGCGAGCGCCTCCTTCGGCCTCCCGGACTTGGCCATGACCACGCTCTCGGAGGTGGTGGCCGAGACGCGACGCATAACCGCGGCTACCGATCTGCCGCTGCTGGTGGACGTGGACACCGGTTTCGGAGACGGGCTGGGTATCGCCCGCACGGTGCGCGAGATGACACGCGCCGGCGCCGCCGGAGTGCACCTGGAGGATCAGGTGGCGGCCAAGCGCTGCGGCCACCGGCTGGGCAAGGCACTGGTGGGCGGCGCCGAGATGGAGGACCGCATCCGGGCGGCGGTGGCGGCGCGCGGTAGCGGCGACCTGCTGATCATGGCGCGCACCGACGCGCTGGCGGTGGAGGGGCTGGAGCCGGCCGTGGAGCGGGCCCGCGGCTACGCGGCGGCGGGGGCCGACGCCATTTTCTTCGAGGCGGCGCGCGAGCTTGGCGAGTACGCGTGCGGCGCCGCCGCCGTGGACGTGCCGCTGCTGGCCAACATGACCGAATTCGGGGTGAGCCCGCTGTTCACCCTGGCCGAGCTGCGCGCGCACGGTGTGGCGATGGTGCTGTACCCGCTCACCGCGTTTCGCGCCATGAGCCACGCCGCGCAGCGGGCGTATCGGGTGCTGCGGGCGGAGGGCACACAGCGCTCCCTGCTTGACGAGCTGCAGCCTCGCAGCGAGCTGTACCGCGTGCTGAACTACGAGGCGTACGAGCGCCAGATGGACGCGCTGCTCGGGCGCCGGCGGGGCGCGGACGAGGAACAAACGGAGGATCCCGATGAGCAAGACTAGCGGCGGCCTGGCGGGCGTGGTGGCCGGCGAGACCGCCGTCAGCACGGTCGGCAAGAGCGGCGCCGGACTCACCTATCGCGGCTATGCGATAGAGGAGCTGGCGGCGCATGCGAGCTTCGAGGAGTGCGCCTACCTGCTGATTCACGGCGCGCTTCCCGCCGCCGCCGAGCTTGCGGCCTATCGGCGGCGGCTGGCCGCGGGGCGCGCACTGAGCCCCGCCGCGTGCGCCATGCTGGAGCTGCTGCCGACCGGCTGCCACCCGATGGACGTGCTGCGCAGCGCCTGTTCCTTCATCGGCGCCGCTGCGCCCGCCGGCGATCCCGCGGCCGGCGACTCCGCCAGGTTCCGCGAGCAGGCCGATGCCCTGCTCGCCGTGCTGCCGGGAGCGCTGCTGTACCAGCATGCCTTCGCGGCGCGGGGCGAGCGGCTGCACACCGACTCCGGCGAGCGCTCCCTGGCGGCGCACTTCCTGCACCTGCTGCACGGACCCGGCGGCGCCGGCGCCGAGCAAGTCGCGGCCCTGGATGCGGCGCTGATCCTGTACGCCGAGCACGAGTTCAACGCCTCCACCTTCGCGGCGCGGGTCGTGGCGTCGACGCTCAGCGACTTCCACTCTGCGATGACCGCTGGCATCGCCGCGTTGCGAGGCCCGCTGCACGGGGGAGCCAACGAGGCGGCTATGGAGCTGATCGCCCGCTTCCGCAGCCCTGACGAAGCGGAGCGGGAGCTGCTGGAGATGCTGGCGCGGCGCGAGCTGATCATGGGCTTCGGACATCGTGTCTACCGGCACGGCGACCCGCGCAGCCCGGTAGCGCAGCACTGGGCGCAGCGGTTGGCGGCCACGGACGAGCAGCGGCGGCAGTACGCCGTGGCGCAGCGTATCGAGGCGGTGATGCGGCGCGAGAAGGGGCTGTTTCCGAATCTCGACTTCTACAGCGCCCTGCTGTTCCACAACTGTGGTATCCCCACCCCCCTGTTCACCCCGGTGTTCGTGATCAGCCGCGTCGCCGGGTGGGCCGCCCACTTCATCGAGCAGCGCGAGAACAACCGCCTGATCCGTCCCACCGCCGACTATACCGGGCCGCAACCCCGGCCGCTGCCGCGGACCCTGGCGAGCACCACCGGGGAGTGATGGCCCCACCAGTCGCGGATCCGGTCCTGGCGCGGATCGCCGACTACGTCACCGCGCCGCCGGCGTTCGGCGACCGCGCGTACGACACCGCGCGCCTGAGCCTGCTCGATTCGCTGGGCTGTGCGCTGCTGGCCCTCGGGGCTCCCGGGTGCCGCCGCCTCCTCGGGCCGACGGCGGGCGCCGGCGCCCGGTTCGGACCGGTGCGCGTGCCGGGCACCCGGCTGCGGCTCGATCCCGTCACCGCCGCGTTCAACATCGGCGCCATGATCCGCTGGCTGGACTACAACGACACTTGGCTGGCCGCGGAATGGGGGCATCCCTCCGACAACCTGGGCGCACTGCTGGCGCTGGCCGATGCCCGCTGTCGCGCGGCAGCCGGCGCCACGGCCGCCGCTGCGACCGGCGCCATGACCGTGCGCGACCTGCTCCGCGCCCAGATCCAGGCCTACGAGATCCAGGGCGTGCTGGCCCTGGAGAACGGCTTCAACCGGCTGGGGCTGGATCACGTGCTGCTGGTGCGGGTGGCGAGCGCGGCGGTCGCCGCGCGGCTGCTGGGCGGCGACGCCGAGCGGGTGGTGGCGGCGCTGTCGCACGCGTTTCTCGACGGCGGCGCGCTGCGTACCTACCGGCACGGTGCCACCACCGGCTCGCGCAAGTCGTGGGCCGCCGGCGACGCCACCAGTCGCGGGCTGTGGCTGGCCTACCTCGCGCAGCGCGGCGAGATGGGCTACCCGGCCGCGCTGAGCGCTCCGCGCTGGGGCTTCCAGGACGTGGTGCTGCGCGGCGCCGAGCTGCGCCTGGCGCGGCCGCTGGGCAGCTACGTGGTGGAGAACGTGCTGTTCAAGGTCGCGTTTCCCGCCGAGTTCCACGGCCAGACCGCGGTCGAGGCCGCCTTCGCCCTCCATCCGCAGGTGGCCGGCCGGCTCGACGAGGTGGCCGAGGTAGCGATCGCCACGCAGGAGTCGGCGGTGCGCATCATCGACAAGAGCGGGCCGCTCTCCTCGCCCGCCGATCGCGACCACTGCCTGCAGTACATGGTGGCGGTGGCGCTGCTGCACGGCGAGCTGCGCCGCGAGCACTACCGCGCCGCGGCCGCCGCCGATCCCCGCCTCGAGCGCCTGCGGCGACGCACCACGGTGCGCGAGGAGCCGCGCTTCACGCGCGACTACCTGGACCCGGCCAGGCGCGCCATCGGCAACCGGGTGCAGGTGCGCTTCAAGGACGGCTCCGAGACGCCGCCCGTGGAGGTGGCATACCCGCTGGGCCACCCCCGCCGCCGCGCCGAAGCGCTGCCGCTGCTGCGCGCCAAGTTCGCGGCCAGCGTCGCCGACCGGTTCACCTCCGCCGGCGCCGCGGCGATCGAACGCCTGTGGGACGATCCCGAACACACCGACCGGCTCCGCGTCGACCAGCTCGTCGACTGCTTCACCACAAAGATGGCAGACCGCAGCGACTCCGTGCGCTGAACCGGGCCACTCAGGCGACCGTCCGGGGAACAGCCACCGTGTCAGCGCCGCCATTCCCCGGCCGCCTCGGCCGCGTTAAGATGAGCAGGACGATGATCGACTCCGGCCGACTGCTCGACACCTTTCTGGAGATCCTGCGGATCGACAGCTACCACCCCAACGAGGACCCGGTGATCGAGGCGCTGCGGCCGAGGCTGCTGGGGGCCGGAGTGCGCCTGCAGGCCGACCCGCACCGCAACGTGCTCGGCTGGTGGCCGGGCTCCGGAGGCAAGGCGGACCTCGAGCCGATCCTGCTCTGCGCCCACACCGATACCGTCCGTCCCACGCCCGGCATGGAGCCCGTGGTGCGCGCTGGCGCGGTGCACACTGACGGGTCCAGCGTGCTGGGCGCGGACGACAAGGCGGCGGTCGCCGCCATGGTGGAGGCGGTGGAGGCGATCGCCGCGGAGGGGTTGCCACATCCCCCGGTGGAGTTGCTGTTCACCGTGGGCGAGGATGTGGGGCACATCGACTCGAAGGCATTCGACGTGGACGGCGTGCGCTCGCGGATGGCGTTCGTGCCCGACGTGGACGGGCCGGTCGGCGGCATCATCCTGGCCGGTCCGTGGGCGGAGACGCTGCGCGTCACCTTCCGCGGCCGCGCGGCACACGCCGGCACCGAGCCGGAAGCGGGCTGCAGCGCCCTGCAGATGGCGGCGCGCGCCATCGACCGCATGCGGCTCGGCCGCGTCGACGAGCAGACGACCGCCAACGCCGGCGTGCTCACCGGCGGCGAGGCCGCCAACATCATCCCCCCGAGCGCCGAGCTGACGGTGCAGGTGCGCAGCCTCGACGAAGCCACCTTCCGCGCCCACCGGGCGCAGCTCCTGGAATGCTGCCGCCGCGGCGCAACGGAGTTCGGCGGCGAGATCGAGGTGGCGCCGGTCACGTCCACGACCGGCTACCGCTTCACCGAGAGCGATGCGGTGGTGCGGCGGGCGGAGGCCGCGATCCGCGCGACCGGGCTGACGCCGTGGCGCTCCACTACCTGCGGCGGCAGCGATGCCAACGAATTCAACGCCAAGGGCCTGCCCACCGTGGTAATCTCGGTTGGCTACCTCGACATCCACACCAATCAGGAGTCGATGCCGCTCGACGAGCTGGAGCGCCTGGCGCAGGTGTGCCGCGCACTCATGCTGGGCGGCTGACGGGAGGCTGCGCACATGCTCTTTACCGAGGATCGACTGCAGGAGTTTCGCCGCCGGGGCTACCTCCGCCTGGGCAAGCTGCTGACCGACGAGGAGCTGAACGCCCTGCGAGTCCGCATCGACGAGATCATGCTCGGCACCGCGCCGGCGCCCTACGACCGCATGCTGATGCAGCTCGACCCTGCGACCAATCCGCCGGAGCACAAGACGAGAAGATCGACCGGGCACAAGGGCGCCACCCTCGCCTACCGCAAGATCCAGGACCTGGAGCTGGACTCGCTGTTCCGCGCCTACCTGCAGCGGCCTCTGTTCGCCGCGCTGTGCCGCCGGGTGTACGGGGAGGGCCGGGCGATCGCCTGCTTTCGGGCGATGTTCATGAACAAGCCGGCCGGGGCCGGCACTGACCTGGTGTGGCACCAGGACCGCTGGACCGACCTGGACCGCGATCCGCAGATCACCGTATGGACCGCGCTCGACCCCGCATCGATCGCGAACGGGTGCATGCAGATCATCCCCGGCTCGCACCGCCGGCTGCGCAACCCCAGCCACGGGGCCGGCTTCCTCAGCGACCAGCAGCGGGCCGAGCTGGAACGGCTGATCGCGGCCGGCGATCCGGAGCACCGCCCCCTGCACCTGGAGTTGGCCGCCGGCGAGGTGGCGCTGCTGCACAACTGGACCCTGCACCGCTCGGGCACCAACGCCACCGCCATCCCGCGGCGCGCCTTCAGCGTCTGCTATATGGACGCCGCCACCCGCTCGTCGCGGCGCCAGCCGTTCCCGCTGATCTTCGACCGCGACGGTCGAGCGGCTCCCGCCGCCGCCTGAGCACCGCCCTGCACCGCAACCGGCTGCTCGCCGCGCTGGACCGCTACCAGGCCCGCTATCCGCACGAAGACGCGGCGCGTTTCCGCCGCTTCATACTGCGGCAGCCCCGCTGCTTCGAGCGCGACTGCTGGGACGACGGCCACGTAACCGGCTCGGCCCTGGTGGTCGACCGCACGGCGGAGTGCGTGCTGCTGACCCACCACGCGAAGCTCCGCAAATGGCTGCAGTTGGGCGGCCACGCCGACGGCGACCCGGAGCCGCTCGCGGTCGCATGCCGGGAGGCGACCGAGGAGTCGGGCCTCGCGGTGGCTCCGTTGCAGACCGATATCATCGATCTCGATATCCACGGGCTCTCCTCCCGCGGCCGCAATCCCTCACACTACCACTACGACGTTCGCTTCCTGCTGCAGACCCGGCGCTCCGAGTCATTCACGGTGACGGCGGAGTCCCTGGCACTCAAGTGGGTGCCGTTGGACGAAGTCGAGACGCTCACAGCGGACCGTGGATTGCTACGCCTGGTGGCCAAGTGCCGAGAGCTCGTGCGCAACATGCCGAGTTCTCGCGTTGCAGACAGCTCGGCAATTCCATAGGGGCTCCGGCTCCGTTAGGCGCGTGTCGCGAGTTCAAGGAGTCCAGATCCGGCCGTAGCGGTCGACAGTCTTCCAGTCGAGAGCGGCGCCGAGGCCGGGGCCGGGTGGCAGCAGCAGGCGCCCGTCCTCGATCCGCTCGGCGGGGGAGATCAGTTCGGCACGCCAGTCCACCTCGTCGACGGCGTGCTCCAGCGGCAGCGCGCCAGGCACGGCGGCGGTGACGTGGGCGCTGGCCAGCAGCGAGATCGGGCCGGACGGACTGTGCAGCGAGAGGGCACCGCCCCGCTGCCGCGCCGAACGGCCGGCGCGCACCGCCTCCGCCACCCCGCCGCAGTGCTTGATGTCGGGCATGATGACGGAGACCGCCTGCGCGTCGAGCAGACTGTCGAAGAGGTCGCGGCCGTATCCGGACTCGCCGCCCGCAACCGGCATCCGCACGCGGCGCGCGATCGCCGCCAGGTCGGCGGCCGCCGTGCGCGGCTGCACCGGCTCCTCGAACCAACCGACTTCGAGTCGGGCCAACTCCTCGGCAATCGGCACGGCCGTGGCGGCGGTGAAACGGCAGTGGCAGTCGACCAGCAACCGGGCGCCGGCGCCGACGGTGTCGCGCACCGCCCGCACCCGCGCCAGTCCGGGCTCGGCCAGACTGCGAATCTGCTCCGGCGACGCGGCCGGCGTGACCTCGTCGAACGGCGCGCACTTGAAGCAACGGAACCCGGCGCGCGCGGCCCGTGCCGCGGCGCGGGCGAAGTCGCCGGGCGTGCGGGCCGTGGCGAACAGCGCGCGGTTGATGTTGGCGTACAGCTCCACGCTCCCCGTCGGCTCGGCGCCGAGGAAGCGGTGCAGGCTCACCCCCGCGCGGACGGCTTCAAGCTGCGTCACGGCGGTGCGCAGGGCGCTGGTCGCGGTGGCCAGCACCACGTCGCGCCGGAGACGGTCGGGAGCCAGTCCGAGGCGCTCGGCAACCTGCAGCTCGCCGCTCAGGTCGGCGCCGCGCAACGCCGCGACCAGCTCGGCGAGCGTCTCGGCCACCCGCGGGGAGCGGTCTCCCAGGGTCAGCTCGACCGTGGTGGCGGTGCCTTCGGCGTCGCTCAGCAGCGCAAAGGTCCAGGCGGTGCGCGGGGTGGCGGCAACGGTCGCGAGCTGCCGCAGTTGGACGCGCATGGCAGTCACATTACACTGCCACCTCAACGATGGCAGCGACGACCGCGACGACGCGGGTGCGACTGGGCAGGAGCGGGGTCGAGGTAACGGCGCTCGGGTTCGGCGGCGCCACGATCGGCGGGCTGTTCCGGCGCATTCCTGAAGCGCAGGTGCAGGAGACCCTGGCGGCGGCGTACGAGCTGGGCATCCGCCTGTTCGATACCGCGCCCCTCTACGGCCACGGCCAGAGCGAGCTGCGGCTGGGCTATCAACTGCGCCAGCGCGACCTCGGCGACACCGTGGTGGCGACCAAGGTGGGCAGGCTGCTGCAGCGGCCGCGGGCGCCGTCACGGGAGGTGGATCTCGGCGGCTGGAGCGACGGGCTGCCCTTCGAACCGCGCTGGGACTTCTCCTACGGCGGCATCATGCGCTCCTACGAGGACAGCCTGCAGCGGCTCGGCATCAACCGGGTGGACCTGCTGACGATCCACGATCTGGACTACAGCGAGCACGCCACGCCGGAGATCTCCGACCGTTACCTCGATCAGCTCGTCCGGGAGGGCGGCTGGCGGGCGCTCGAGGAGCTGAAGGCGGCCGCCGAGATCCGCGCCGTCGGCGCGGGGATCAATGATCCGGGCACCATCACGCGGTTCGCCGAGCGCATCTCCCTCGACTACGTGCTGCTGGCGATGCCCTACTCGCTGGTCGAGCAGGCGCTGCTCGAGGACGAGCTGAGCTACTGCGTCGAGCACGACATCGGCATCATCAAGGGAGCCCCCTACGCCTCCGGCATCCTCGCCACCGGCGCGGTGCCCGGCGCCACCTACAACTACAGCGCGCCGGCGCCCGAGGTGCATGACAAGGTGGCCCGCATCGCCGCGGTGTGCGACCGCCACGGGGTCCCGCTGCGCGCGGCGGCGCTGCAGTTCGCCCTCGCCCACCCCGCGATCGCCACCGTCATTCCCGGCGCGGTGACGCCAGCCGAGGTACGCGACAACGCCGCCATGCTGGCCTGGCCCATCCCCGGCGACCTGTGGCGGGAGCTCAAGCAGGCCGGGCTGCTGCGCGCCGATGCTCCGACGCCGGAAACGGACAGCTCCGTGCAGGAGGAACAGTGAGAGCCATGGAATCGGTCTGCGCGGTAGTGGGAGCGGGCGCGATGGGGCACGGCATCGGCGAGGTGCTGGCACGCACCCAGCCGGTGGTGTGGTTGTACGACCCGGACGCCGGGGCGCTGGAGCTGGCCGTGACGCTGGTCCGCGAGTCTCTGGAGCGGCTCGAGCGTTATGGCCTGATCACGGCACAGGTCGCCCGCGAGACGCCCTCCCGGCTGCGCACCACGACCGATCTGGCGCGCGCCGTGGAGCGGGCCTGGCTGGTGGTGGAGGCAGCGCCGGAGGAGCTGGCCGTGAAGCAGGAACTGTTCGCCGAGTTGGACCGGCTGGCGCCGGCGGACGCGCTGCTGGCCACCAACAGCTCCAGCTTCACCATCGCCCAGGTCGGGGCGCGGGTGGCCACGCAACGCCGGCCCCGGATCGTGGGATCGCACTTCTTCCTGCCGGCGCAGATCGTACCGCTGGTGGAAGTCTCGCGCGGCGCCGACACCGGCGACGAGGCGGTGGAACGCGTCTACTCCCTCTGGGAGCAATGCGGCAAGGTGCCGGTGCGGGTGCGGCGCGACGTTCCCGGCTACATCGCCAACCGGCTGCAGCGTGCTCTGGTGCGGGAAGCGCTGGCGCAGGTGGCCGAAGGGCTGGCCAGCGCGGAAGACATCGACCGGGCGGTGCGCTTCGGCTTCGGACTGCGCTTTCTGGTGCGCGGCCCGCTGGCTCAGCGCGACGTCGCGGGGCTTGATCTGGCCGCCCGGGTTCAGGTCGACGTGGACGACCGCGAACGGCTGGCCGCCGGCCGCCGCTACCTGCTGGAACTGGCTGCCGCCGGGCAGCTCGGCCTCAAGACCGGCCGCGGACTGCTCGATTGGCAGGGCCGGGACCCCGACGAGGTGCGCCGCGACGGCGACGAGCAGCTGGCGCGGGCGGCGGCCCTGCTCGGCGGAGTCGACGGGACCGCGCGGGACAACGCGTCCTGAAGCAGGCCGCACAACGACGCACCGGGCGCAGGGCCCCGAAGCTCGCGACACGGCCCGTGGAC
>JAKZWC010000212.1:0-8375 GCA_047515735.1 Spirochaetales bacterium
GCAACTGCATCGTGCACCACGAGGCGTTCTTCCGGCTGCTCGACTGGCCGGCCACCGCTCCGCTGGCGTGGGGCATCCTCAACTGGAACATCCAGCTCAACACGTCGCACCTGATCGTGCTGCCCTCGGGCCCCGAGCCGGACCCGGACGAGAAACGGCACCTGGGGCTGCATCGCGACGGCGGCACCTCCTACGCCGAGATGCAGGAGCCGCACCCGCGCATTCTGCTCAAGATCGCGTACGCCATCAGCGATCAGTCCGACCCCGCCTCCGGCGCCACGGTTCTGGTGCCAGGCAGCAACCGGCTGTCGGGCCGGCCGGCGGTCGATCCGGACACCGGATGGCCGCACGGTGCCGTGAGCATGAACGTCAAGGCCGGGGATGCCTTTATCTTCGAGCAGCGCACCTGGCACGCCATCGGACGCAACTGGTCGGGGAGGGCACGCAAGACGATCTTCGTCGGCTACGCGTACCGCTGGGTCAAACCGATGGACTACGTCGTGATGCCGGAGGCGCTACTCGCTCGCTGCAATCCGATCCAGCGGCAACTGCTCGGCGCGGTGAGCGACCCGCTGAGCTACTACCTCCCCAAGGAGTCCGACGTTCCCCTGAAAGCTCTCGTCGAGCGCAACGGCAAGCACTGATCGACCAACGACACCGTGCGGCGGGATGAGAAATGCACACTCGAGCCATTGATGAGTTGCGCAACGCGGTCGTGACCCTTCACGCGGCCCTTCCCGGCATGCGGGAATGGACCGGTCGAGACTTCGCGCATTACGCGCGCAGGTTCGCCGCCGAAGGATCGCCCCGAGCGCGGACTCCGCCGCCGCACGCGCGCTGCTGGCGGAGGCGATATCGACGGCGGCGCTACGGCTGAACGCCACGCGTATGGCTTCCCCGGCGGGGTCAGCACTGGCCGAGACCTACGAGGAGATCGGTTTCGCGCCTGCGCTGTTCCTGCAGTGCTCCGGCCCGGAAAGCCGTGGGCGGCGCCGGACGGCGATCGACCGGCTCCCTGACCTACCCCTGCTCGAGTTGCGTCGCACGGACCCCACATTCCGCAGGCGCTGTTCCGCCTGCGACGGGTCGATCTGTCGCTGTTGGCCCGCACAACAACCGCTCGGCGCAGACGAATCGGTGGCCTTCCGCAGACCGCGATACGTGGTGACGCACTATCCTCGCTTTCGCAAGCTGGCACTGTCGGAGGCGCGCGCCGTAGACCCGCTTGCCCGCGACAGCCGCGCCGAATCCGCGCGAACGATCAAGCTTCCATTGCGCCGTGTCCGCGCGCACATTCGCGAGACGGTGGACATCTTTGAGCATGCGTACCATGTTCGAGAAGTGCGCCGCATGTTCCACAACCGGCAGGGGTGACCGCGTTCCTGGTCAGGAGCTCCACGATTGCCGACGGATGGCAGCGGAACCTCGTGCAGTGGCCCTCCCGTCGCCTGCACCGTGCTGATTACGGCGAGCAGCACGGCGACGGCGCGGCCGAGTTACCGCCATTCTACGGAACATAATCCTTTTTTCGAATCGAAGTATGGACTATGATCCTTTTTTCGATTAATATCCTACCGTGTTTCGCCGGCTTCTGCGGGTCAGCCGCAGCAATTCGTTCTTTCTGTTCGGTGCGCGCGGCACCGGCAAGACCACCTACATCGGCGAAGCGTTCGATCCGGACGCGTCGTTGTACGTGGATCTGCTGGACCCGGAGGTCGAGGATCGCTACCGGAGGAGCCCGGGCCGGCTGGAGAGCGAGGTCAGAGCGCTGCCCGCATCGGTGGAGTGGATTCTGATCGACGAGGTGCAGCGCGCGCCTCGGCTCCTGGACGTGGCCCATCGGCTGATCGAGAGCACCGGCCGGCGGTTCGTGCTTACCGGATCGAGCGGCCGGAAGCTCAGGCGCGGAGCGTCCAACCTGCTGGCGGGCCGGGCATTCGTGTACAACCTCTACCCGCTTACCGTGCCGGAGTTGCAGAACGCTTTCGTTCTTGACGACGCCCTGCACTGGGGCACGTTGCCGAAGATCTACTCGCTGGCGGGCAGAGAGGAGAAGCACGCGTACCTTCGCGCGTATGCACTCACCTACCTGAAGGAGGAGATTGTCGCCGAACAGATCATCCGACGGCTCGATCCGTTCCGGGAGTTTCTCGAGGTAGCGGCGCAGTCGAGCGGCACCATCGTCAACTACGCCAACATCGCTCGGGACGTGGGAGCGGATCCCAAGACCATCATTTCCTATTTCAGCATCCTGGAAGACACGCTGGTGGGCTTTCACCTGCCGGCCTATCACCGCTCGATCAGGAAGCAGCAGCGCAGCAATCCGAAGTTCTACTACTTCGACAGCGGCGTCAAACGATCGCTGGAACGGACGCTCGAGGTGCCGCTTCGCGCCGGGACTTACGAGTTTGGCAAGGCATTCGAGCACTTTGTCATCACCCAGATTCTGCACCTGTCGAAGTACCGATGCCCGGACTGGAGGCTGTACTACCTGCAAACCGGTGCCGGGGTCGAGATCGATCTGGTGATCGAGCGGCCGGGAATGCCGGTGGCGCTGATCGAGATCAAGTCATCCGACCGCATCGAGGAGCGCGACACGCGCGGCCTGGCGCGGTTCGCGGGAGACTTCGCCGGCCCGCTGGCCCTGTGCATCAGCAGGGATCGGGCGCGAATGCAGATCGGCGGCGTGCTGTGCCTGCACTGGCGCGGGGCCTTGCAAGAGCTGGGACTGGGGTGAGGCTGCCGCCGCCCAGCGGCGTCCCACCGCGGCAACGCGCTTGCGGACTTCCGGCAACGGGTGACAGAGTAGGCCCCATGGCGAGGCTCGACGAATTGCAACGGCGTGCGCTGGCGGCGGTGGCGGAGGCCGCGCCGCGTGCCGCGGCCGACCCGGCGCGACCGGTCTATCACTTCCTGCCGCCGGCGCAGTGGATGAACGACGTGCACGGCGCCGTGCACCACCGCGGCTGGTACCACGTCTTCTTCCAGTTTCTGCCCTGGAGCGACGACATCGCGGCGGTGAAGGCGGGCATGGCGTGGGGGCACGCGCGCAGCCGCGACCTGGTGCACTGGGAGTTCCTGCCGCCGGCGCTGCAGCCGCGGCCTGAGGACAACGCGCGCGCACTCGCCTCCGGCAGCTCGTGGATCCGCACCGACGGCGTGCCGATGCTGTTCTACACCCACACGCCGCTCGGCTTCCCGGAGCAGAAGCGGGAGCCGCGCGGCGCCCTGCCGCTCGACGAGGATCTGCTCACCTGGCGGACAGTCGATCTGGGGCTGACCCCCGGCAACAGCGGCGTGCCCGCCGACATCCGCCCGATCTGGGCCGACATCTACCTGTTCGGCCACGGCGAGCGGGTGTTCGCCACCTTCAAGCAGAGCGACGGGCTGGTGTGCGAGGCGCAGAACGAGGCGCTGACCGAGTGGCGGGCGGTGGGGCATCTCGGCGGGTCCGGCTCGATCGCGGCGGCCGAGGAGGGGGTGGCCGGCGAGTGTCCCAACGTGTTCACGCTGCAGGGGCGCTACGTGCTGGTCCGCTCCACCTATCCGATCAGCTACCTGCTCGGCGACTTCGATCCCGACGCGGTTACGTTCGCCGCGGACGGCCCGCCGCGCATCCTCGACTATGGCTACGGCGGCGACGTGCAGCCGTCACGCTACTCGCGCGGCCTCTACGGCACCTCCGCCTTTGCCGATCCGGCGAGCGATCCCCCCGGACGCGCCATCCTGGTCGGCTGGGTGAGCGGCTTCGTGGAGGGACGCGGCTGGCGCGGCTGCATGTCGTTGCCGCGGGTGCTGAGCATCGAGGACGGCCGCCTGATCCAGACGCCGCTGCCGGAGCTGGGCCGCCTGCGCCGGCGCCATACCCGCGTCGAGCGACTGGCGCTCGGCGACGGCGTGCGGCTCATTCCGGAAGCGCGCGGCAAGGCGCTCGAGATCGTCGCCGAGCTGGCCCCGCGGAATACGGCGCGCTGCGGGTTGAAGGTGCGGTGCCGGGACGACGGCTCGGGCGGTCTGGCGATCACCTGCGCCGCGGGGGCGCTGGACGTGGCCGGCACCCGCGTGCCGCTGCGGCTCGATTCCGGCGAGACGCTGCGGCTGCACCTGTTCCTGGACCACTCGGTGATGGAGCTGTTCATCCAGGACGGCTCGGCGGCGGTCACCCGGGTGAACTACCCGCCCGAGGAGGACCTTGCGGTGGCGGCGTTCGCCGAGTCCGGCAGCGCCACCGTGGTCTCGCTCGACGCCTGGGAGATGGCCTCGATCTGGTAGGCAGGGCCGCGGCGCCGCTACGGGCGCTCCGGCAGGCTGCCGCGCACGCTGCGGATGATGTCCTCCACCATCTCGCGCACGCCGAAGCGCGGCTGCCAGCCCAGCTCGGCGGCGATGCGCCGGCAGTCGATGTGCCACTCGCGGTAGCCGCTGACCACCTGCATGATCACCGGATCGGGAGCGAACGCGAACTGCGCCTGCGGCAGGAACTGCCTGACGTGGGCGATCATCTCGCGCACCACCACCCGGCCGGAGGCGACGTTGTAGATGCGCTGCGGGGCGTCCGGCGCGGTGGCGAGGCGGGCGAGGGCGCTGGCCGCGTCGTCCAGGTAGACCACGGGATAGGCGGTGTCCTCGCTCACCTCGACGGCGTAGGGCTCGCCGCGCGCCGCCTTCTCGGGGATCAGGGAGGTGAACAGGCTCGCCGACCCTGCCGCCTGGCGAAACGGGCCGGTAACCGCCGCCATGCGGACGGCGCGGACGTCCATGCCGTAGCGGCGGGCGTGCAACAGCCCCATCTCCTCGGCACAGCGCTTGGTGTATCCGTACCAGCCATCGGGCTCGGTGGCCATGGTCTCGTCGATCGGCTGCGGCAGGTCGCGACCGTACACGCCGATGGTGCTGGCCAGCACCACCCGGCGACCGCCGCACGCGCGCGCCGCATCCAGCACGTGGAAGCTGCCGCCGACGTTCACCGCCATGCCCGCCGCCGGGTCGCGGTCGCAGCCGGCGGTCAGCATGCCCGCCAGATGGACGATGGGATCCTGCTCGCCGCTGCGCTCCACTGCCGCCCGCACCGTCGCGGGGTCGCGAATGTCGCCGCTGACATAGCCCACTCCGGCCGGCCAATCGGCGCCGGCCGCCGCCTCGGGCGGCGCCATGTCGAAGGCCAGCACGTCGCGCCCCGCGGCGACGAAGTGACGCGCCAGCGCCCTGCCGATGAACCCGGCACCGCCGGTGATCAGAATTGCCACGCCCCGATCATACCCTGCCGCCACCCTGGCGTGCGTCGCGGTGTAGGCAATCGTGTAGGATCGGGGCGAGATGATACCCGCGGCACGGCCGTTTGCCCGTTACGGCACCGAGAAGATGGTCTACGACGTGCGCATGAGCCCGCAGGCGCTGTGGCACGAGGACACCATCTTCATCGTCTACCACGCCACCGGCGGCGAGGAGGCCGAGTTGCGCGGCCACCCTTACGCCAGCGCCTACGAGGTAAGCGGCCGGCGCTGGTCGGAGCCGGTCAGGCTGGGCGACGTGCGCGGCTACGACCATCACTTCGCGCCGATCATCTGGCGTGATCCCGGCGGCCATCTGCACGTGCTCTACCACTGTCACGGCGCCGACGGTGGGGTGCACCTGGTATCGGACCAGCCCGACTCCATCGCCGCCTGGCACCCGGGACCGGCGATTGCCCCCTCCATCTCCTACCCGCGCGCCTTCCCGCTGGGTGGCGGCCGCCTGTTGCTCTACTTCCGCACCTTCGGGCACATGGGCAACTGGGGCTACCAGGTCTCCGACGACGGCGGCTACACCTGGACCCGCCCCGCCGTGCCGCTGGTGGACTTCGACCAGAACCCGCAGACTAACCTCGACACCTGGGCCTGCACCTACCACAGCGCCCGCCTGAGCGCGGATCGCAAGTGGCTGCACATCGGCTTCAACTACATGGACGAGCGCACCTCCAATCGCTATCACCTCTACTACGCGCGGCTGGAGCTGGCGACGGGTGAGCTGTACGCGCCCGACGGGAGCCGCTTGCAGCGGCCGGTGACGCGGGCCGGCGCCGAGGCGTGCAAGCTGTGGGACACCGGGCACCGTTACTCCCTCAATCCGTCGATCCTGCCGGCTGCCGGGCCGAGCGGAGCAGGGGAGGGGGGCGCCGCCTTCCTGGTGCCGGTATCCGATACCACGCCCCATGACGTGGTGTACTACTTCGTCCGCCGCCGGCGCGGGGTATGGGAGCGGCGCCCGATCGTGCGCACCAACGACATCTGGTCCGGCTCCCACGTGGCCCGCGACGCCGATCGCTCTATCGTCGCCTACCTGACGGTTGGCACGGCGGATGGCGCCGACCTGCGCTACGGCGGCGGCGAGATCGAGCTGTGGCGCTCGCGCGATGAAGGGGTGACCTGGCAGCGCGACGCGCGGCTGGTGCCGGAGGAAGGCCTGCTGTACAACAACCCCAAGCCGGTGGAGCGCGCGGACGGCAGCGAGGTGGCGCGCTGTCTCACCCTGTTCGGCTGGCAGGGGCCGGGAGGGCTGGAGCAGCCGCGGCGGCCGTTCCGCCCGCTGGGCAGCAGCGGACGCGCCTACCTCTGGCTCGACGGCGAGTGGCGTTAGGTGGCAGGCTCAACAGGCTCAGGACGCGCTTCCTCATCGGCGCGGATCCGGGCATGATCCGCCCATGACACCTGGAGACCTGGACGGCACGGGCGGGCGCGAAACGCTCGCCTACCTGAACGGAGAGTTCGTTCCGGCGGCGGAGTGCAAGCTGCCGATTTACGATCTCGGCATCATCCTCGGCGCGGCGGTCACCGACTTCCTGCGCACCTTCGGCGGCGAGCCGTATCGGCTGCAGGACCACGTGCAGCGGTTGTACCGCTCCTGCAAGTACGCCCACATCGACCCGCCCATCGATGCCGAGGAATCGATGGAGGTGACGCGCCGCCTGATCGCCCACAACCGCGCCGCGGCCGGCGGCGCCGAGTTGGGGCTGGTCTACTACGTCACCGCCGGCGAGAACCCGGTCTACGCCGGCGCCGCCGGGCTGACCGGCAAGCCGCGGGCCACCTACGTGCAGCACACCTTCCCGCTGGCGTTTCACCTGTGGGCTCTGCTGTTTACCCGCGGCGTCCACTGCGTAACGCCGGCGGTGCGCCACTGGCCGCCGGCGTCGCTGTCGTCGAAGATCAAGAACCGCAACCGGCTGCACATGTGGATCGGCGACCACCAGGCGCACTTGTCCGATCCGGACGCCGTCGGTCTGTACCTGGACCTGGACGGCAATCTCACCGAGACCAGCGGCTCCAACTTCGTCATCTATCGCGACGGCCAGGTGATCTCTCCGCGCCGGCACAACATCCTGTGGGGAGTGAGCCTGATGGTTCTGACCGAGCTGCTGGAGGATCTCGGCATCGGCTTTCTCGAGGAGGACCTGCAGCCCTACGACGTGATCAACGCAGAGGAGGCGTGGCTGCCGACCACGCCGTACTGCCTGGCTCCGGTGGTGCGCTTCAATGGTGTCCCGATCGGCGACGGCAGGCCCGGCCCGGTATGGCGGCGGGTGCTGGAGCGCTGGAGCGAAGTGGTGGGCACGGACATCCATGAACAGGTTACCGGTAGCCGCGCGTTTCAACCTGCCTAATCCGAGAATCGTGTCCAGCGGGCGAGCCCTGGGCGGAGTGACCGCGCCTGATGACCTGCCGCCGCGCCGGTCGCCGGCCGCCGCTCTCGTCAAGGTGTTGGCGCTCCCGCTGCTGGCGGCCCTGGCGGCGGGCGGCTCCACGCCGGCGCGCGCCGAGCCCATGGCCGAGACGGCCGCAACCGTCCCCTATCCTGCCGCGGCGGCTGCCGCGGCTTCGCGCTCGACCGCCGCCGCGGTCACGCGTCACGTCCGGCGCTACGCCGAGGTGCGCGCCCTGTGGGTGATCCGCACCGCGCTCGGCAGCGCGGAGCAGGTGCGGGCGATGGTGGCGCAGGCCGACGCCAGCGGCTTCAACACGCTGCTGGTGCAGGTCCGCGGCCGCGGCGATGCACTGTATGCATCCGCCCACGAGCCGCGTGCCGAGAGCCTCCCCGACGATCCCTCCTTCGACCCTTTGCAGGTGGCGATCGAGGAAGCGCACGCGCGCGGCATGGCGGTCCACGCGTGGGTCAACACTTATCTGGTGTGGGGCCCGGTCGACCCGCCGCGCAGCCCCGAGCACTTGGTGAACGCCCACCCGGACTGGCTGGCCGTGCCACGCAGCCTGGGCCGCCAGCTCTACGACCACGATCCGCACACGGTCGACTACGTAGCGCGGCTGATCGACTATGCGGCCGCCAACACGGCCAAGCTGGAGGGACTGTTCACCAGCCCCTCGCACCCGGAGGTGCAACAG
>JAKZWC010000213.1:0-4797 GCA_047515735.1 Spirochaetales bacterium
GTCTACATCGGCTATCCGGGCCCCGCCAACCCGGCGGCAATGCAGGCGTTCGGCGAGAACCTGGTGGTCAACATGGTGGCCAGGGTCGCCAAGGGCGAGCAGAGCGCCGAGGACTCGGTGGCCGAGGCGCACGCGCGCGCGGAGCAGATCTTCGCCGACTGGCGCGCCCGCGGCTACCTGTGCTGACGCTCACCGTCAATACGCCGCCCGTCGTCGGCCGGCGCCTGGCGCAGGCGAATTTGCATCGCGGCGGCGGGCGGGGTTGCGCCACGGATCCCGCGTCGGCCCCCGGTGACGGCGGACTGCCGGCGACGGCCGATGAGTTGACATGAGCTCGGTGCGCCTGGCCGGCGTCGTGAAGCGATTCGGCGATGTCCAGGCTGTCGCGGGAGTGGACCTGGAGGTCGAGTCGGGCGAGTTTCTGGTCGTGCTCGGGCCGTCCGGGTGCGGCAAGACCACGTTGATGCGCACCGTGGCCGGCCTGGAGACGCCGACCGCGGGCCGCGTGCATATCGGTGAACGCGACGTTACCGGGCTGCCGCCGCGCAAGCGCGGCATCGCCATGGTGTTCCAGTCCTACGCGCTCTAACCGCACATGACGGTGGCGAACAACATCGCCTTTCCGCTGAAGGCGCAGGGCCGCTGCCGTGACCGTGCCGAGCGCGCGCAGCGGGTGCGGCAGGCGGCGCGCAAGGTCAGCATCGACCATCTGCTGGAACGGCGGCCGCGCCAGCTCTCCGGCGGCGAGCGGCAGCGGGTGGCGATAGCCCGCGCCATCGTGACCGAGCCGGAGGTGCTGCTGCTGGATGAGCCGCTGAGCAACCTCGACGCCAAGCTGCGCGCTTACGCCCGCGACGAGCTGAAATTCTTTCAGCGCGAGTTGGGGATCACCACCATCTTCGTCACCCACGACCAGATCGAGGCGATGGGCCTGGGCGACCGTATCGTGGTGATGGAGCAGGGGCTGGTGCAGCAGGTGGGGCCGCCACAGGCGATCTACGACCGGCCCGCCAACACCTTCGTCGCGACGTTCCTCGGCTCGCCGGGAATGAATCTCCTGCCGGTAGCGGAGGATGAGCTGCTCGGCTTCCGCCCCGAGCACCTGCAGCCGACAGCCGCTGGGGCGACACCGGCGGGTACGGTGCCGGCGCGTTCGGCACGGCGGGTCGACTACCAGGTCACGCGTCTCGAGTACCTTGGCGCCGACCGTCTGCTCTACGGCTATATCGACGACTTCCGCGGCAACCCGCATCTGACCCTGGCCCGACTGCCGAGCAACGTGACCATGACGCTGGAGGTGGGCAAGAGCTACCCCTTCGCGGTGACCCGCGCGCACCGCTTCGACCGCGGCAGCGGCGAACGGCTGCAGGGCGGCGCCGCCGAACGCTCCGGAGCCGGAGCGGCCACGCCGTGAGCGGAACCGCCGGCGAGAGCGGCACGGATTCGGTATCGGCCCGCAGGCTCCATCGGAGCAGCGATTCCGGCGCCGGGCCGGGCGGTCTGCTGGACAACCGCCGCCTGATGGGCTTCGCCTTTCTGGCGCCGGCGGTGGTCTACATCGTGCTGCTGATCGGCGTGCCGTTCGTCACCGCCTTCGCCTACAGCCTCAGCGACGCCACGGTGGGCAACACCAGCTTCCGCTACGCCGGGCTGTGCAACTTTCGGACCGTCCTGTATGCGCCCGACTTCCACGCCGCGCTGCGCAACACCGTCGTCTTCGCCCTCGTCGCCCAGGTGTTCGTCCTGATCCTGGCCAACATGCTGGCGCTCTCCGTGATCGGCTGGCTGTGGATGTTCGACTCCAAGTACAGCCCGATCGACTATCTGCTGGAGCAGATCGGCCTGCTCGGTCCAGGCACCGTCTGGGGCCCCTCCCGCAACCTGACCTGGCTCGGCAAGATCTATCTGGCCAAGGCGTCGATCATCTTCGTCCACGTGTGGCGCATGACGCCACTGGCGACCGTCATCCTGATGGCTGGCCTGTCGAGCATTCCGACCGACCTGTCCGACCAGGCCAAGGCGGACGGTGCGCGCTACTTCCGCGCCCTGTTCCAGGTGAAGCTGCCGATGTACAGCTTCCTGGTCGGCATCGACGGCGGCACCCTGTCACAGGGCGCGGCCATCGCCCTGTTCATCTTCCCGGTGCTGCTGGCGGTGGCGATCATGCTGCTGCGCACCGCCAGCCGCGCCCAGGTGCGCTGATGGCGCGGCAAGGCTCCTTCACGCACGTCAGCCCGCGGCGCGTCATCACGGGCGCACGCTCTACACCGTCGCCGTGCTGCTGTTCTGCATCCTGGCGGCGGCGCCGTTCCTGGTGATGGGCATCGCCGCCTTCCAGACCGACCGCGACCTCTACAAGCGCGACGCAAGTCCGTTCGACTACGCCGAGGCGCCCACCCTGGAACACCTGGACAACCTGTTCGACGACACCAACTACGTCGTCTTCATTCGCAACTCGATGGTGGTGGGCGCGGCGGTGGTGGTGATCACGCTGCTCCTGGCGCTGCCGGCCGCCTACTCGCTGGCGCGCCTCACCGGGCGCTGGGGCGAACGCGCCGGCATCCTCATGTTCATCGTCTACCTGGTGCCGCCGACGCTGCTGTTCATTCCCCTGTTCCGCATCATCGTGACCCTCGGACTCAGTAACTCGCTGCTGTCGCTGATCGTGGTCTATCCCACCATCACGGTGCCGTTCAGCGCCTGGCTGCCGATGGGCTTCTTCAAGTCGATCCCGCCGGAAACCGAGGAGGCGGCGCTGGTCGACGGCTACCACGCCTACGGCGCGTTCCTGCGCGTGGCATTGCCGCTGGCCCGCCCCGGCATCATCTCGGTGATCGTGTTCAGTCACGCTCACCCTGCACGAGTTCATCTACGCGCTGGTGTTCATCACCCGCTCGGAGTGGCGCACGCTGAGCGTCGAGGTCCCCTCGGAGCTGATCCTCGGCGACGTCTTCTTCTGGCAGCCGCTCCTGGCCTCCGCCCTGATCGTCGCCATCCCGGTCGGCCTGGTGTACAACCTGTTTCTCGACCGCCTCATCCAGGGCTTCACCGCCGGCGCGGTCAAGGGCTGACCGCCATGACATCGCCCGATCGCCGATGCCGAGTATGCCATCACGCCGCGGAACTGACGGTGCTCCCCGATCTGGAGCGATCCGAAGGCACCGCCGAGCTCACCGACGAGGCGGAGGAGGCCCTCACCTCCGGCAGCCCTCGGCGCCGGCTGCGCGGTCTACAGCGGCTGAGCCGCGCTGGCGACCCCGATCTGGTCGACTGGTGCGCGCTGCTGCTTGGCGATGAGGACCAGATGGTGCGCCGCAAGGCACTGGAACTGATTGGGCGGTCCGATGAAGGAGATCCGTACCTGCTGTTGCCCTTCACCCAATGTGGCCACAAGGGGCTACGTACGGCGGCGGTGGCCGGCTTGGCGCGCCTGGGCGGAACGCAAGCCGCAGAGTGGTGTGCACGCGGGCTGCGGGATACCGACGACGCGGTGCGGATCGCGGTAGCGCGCGAGCTGCTGCGCTACGATCCGCAACGCCATCGCCGGCTGTTCGAGCTGGCGCTCTACGACCCGCACCCGCAGATCGCGGAGCTGGCGCGCGAGCTCACCACGCGTCAGGGTTACCACCTGCTCCGGCCGCGCTGGAGCTGAGGGTATGAACGGCGTACAGAACATCGCGGAGCAGGTATCATGGGACGTGAAGGAGAGCACGAGATGACTATCGACTACGGCGGCAGGGTGGTGCTGGTGACCGGCGCCGCGCAGGGTATCGGGCGCGGCGTGGCGTTGGAGTTCGCCGCCAGCGGGGCGCGGGTCGCCGTGGTGGACGTCGACGCCGAGCACGGGGTGGCGACCGCCGCGGATGCGTCAGCGCGAGGTCCCGGCGCCGTGTTCATCCGCGCCGACCTGGGGGGCACCGCGGACTGCCGGCGCGCCGTCGACGAGGCGGTGGCGCAGCTCGGCGGCATCGACATCCTGATCAGCAACGTAGGCATCCAGAGTTCCGACTCCTACCGCACCGCCGAAGAGACCTCGGAAGAGCTGTGGGACCGTGTCCTGGCGGTGAACCTGAAGAGCCACTTCCTGATGGCCAAGTACTGCATACCCGAGATCCGCAATCGCGGCGGCGGCGTGATCATCAACGTGGCCAGCGTGCAGGGGCTGCAGTCGATGCCCAAGGTGCCCGCCTACGCGGCCAGCAAGGGCGGCCTGCTGTCGCTCACGCGGCAAATGTCGATCGACTACGCCAAGGAGGGCATCCGCGTGCTGGCGGTGAACCCGGGCACCATCGACACACCGCTGGTACAGGAGGCGGCGGCTGCCACCGACGACCCGGCCGCAGCGCTGGCGACCTGGGCGCGCGACCAGCCCCTGGGGCGCCTCGGCCGGCCCGACGACATCGGCAAGGCGATGGTGTTCCTGGCCAGCGAGCACGCCGGCTTCATGACCGGCGAGTATGTGTGCGTGGACGGCGGCGTGATGGCGATCGGCGCCTGGGCGCCACCGGTGCCGGAGTGGTAGGCGGCGGCGGATGAGCTCCCCCACCCTGCAGCTCGGGGTGAGTCACCAGACGCCCGAGACCCTCACCCCGTCACGCATGCGTTTCCTGAGCCAGCTGGGGGTACAGAAGGTGGAGGTGCGTATCCCCAGCAGCGCCAGCGGCTACGACGACATCTGCCGCGTCCGCGATACCGTTCAGGAGGGCGGACTGGGGCTGCATGAAATCATGCTGGCGGACCGCTATAGCTGCCGTCCGATCGCCCTCGGCCTGCCGGAACGCGACGCCGAGCTGGCGC
>JAKZWC010000214.1:0-6887 GCA_047515735.1 Spirochaetales bacterium
CTCCACCTCGTTGATGTCGAGCAGGGCTGACAGGCTTACGCCGTGACGCTTCGCAATGCGGCTCAGGTTGTCGCCACGCCGTACCACGTAGCGAATTCCCGACCGGTTGGGAATGAGCAACTCCCGTCCGGGCTTCAGATCACGCTCCCGTTTGATGTCGTTGAAACTGATGATCGTGTCCAGAGTAATGCCGAAGCGGTCCGCCAGTGCCGCCAGAGTGTCGCCGGCACCAACCTGGTAGCGCTCGTAGCGCACGCCGGACTGGGTACCCGCCGGGCTGTCCGCCGTGCCCCGATCGGCGCCGGCAACCGTTTTCGCGGTGGCCGCGGCGCCAATGCTCTTCAGGTTGTCGAGCAACGCTCTCTGCAGCCCGCCGTCCGCGGGCCGCAGCACTACCCGCTTCCCCGCAGTGCCCCAGCCGGCCACGGCGGGAGCGACGAACTGGACCGCCGCCGTGGCGGCAAAGGCGGCAGCCACGAGCAGCAGCCCCACCGCCATGGGAACCGGTCGGATCCAGCGCCGGGCGAGCAGGCCGAGAATCGCGCACGCGCGATCGAGGGCCTCGATCACCGCCGACCAGCGGAGGGCGCCGGGATCCGGCCGATCAAGCACAGCCGGCAACCCGGAACGCAGCGGCGGCAGCGGCATCGCTGCCGTTGCGCTCACGCTGAGGTCCTCCATCCTGACGCGGGCGCGCTTGTGGCGGCGCGGCTGCTGGTTGTGCAGCGCCGAGTGGATGCCGCGCCGGTGGCGACGCCCGACTCTGCGCCGTCCGACGCGCTGCCCCCGCAAACCGGCGTAGATGGCGTAACGCATTCATTCTGCATATCGACAACTCGCGTGCCGGGCATTACGCTCGAGTGGCGGGCGGAGCCGCTCTGCCGGCACCAGACTGGTGCGGCACCGGACCGCGTTCGGCCGCCAGGTTGAGGATCAGCTCCACCTCGCCCTGGCTGGTGGCCAGGCGGTCGGCAATCACGGCGCTGGAGAATCCGAGCCTACGCAGCCGTCTCACCTGGGTCTCCCGCTCGCCGCCGACAGCGCCATGGGCTGGCGCCGGCGCATGCTGGAGGCCTTCCGGAGAATCCCGCGGCGCGCGTCGATCAGCCTCCCGCAGCAACTCGTCCAGACACCTAATTCGATCTTCCAACAGGGTCACGTTACGCTCCGCCGTGCCGTTCATCTCGGCTATCAACTCGGCCACCCGGGTGCGCAGTTCGGGCACCTCGTCGCGCCCTTGGAGGGTACGGTCGATGCGCCGGCGCAACACCAAGTACAGCCCGGCAAGCCCGGCAAGTTGCAACGCAATGAGGGCTACGAGCACGCCTATCGCTCAAGTGATGCCGCGTTTGAGGTTGGTCAATTTGGCTCGCAGGCGGATGATCGCCTTGGTGTGAAGCTGCGATACGCGGGACTCCGTGACTTCCAGCACCTCGCCAATCTCACGCAGCGTCAACTCCTCGTAATAATACAGCACCAGAACCCGCTGTTCCTTTTCCGGCAGCTCCCGGAGGGCCTCCAACATGACTCGCTTGATCTCATCCTTCTCCACGATGGTGTCTGGATTCAAGCTGGATGGAGATTCAACGCTCTCCGCGATCGAGATGCGATCACTATCATCACCGCTGTACCATAGGTCATTCAAAGACATGACCGCTGTGCTGCTGATCTTCAACAGCAACTGCTGGAATTCCTTCAGCGGCAGATTCATCTCGTGGGCCAGCTCGGCATCGGTGGCGGCGCGTCCCAGAGTAGCCTCGAGCTGGCGTACGGTATCCTCCACTTCACGCGCTTTTTGGCGAACCGAACGTGGCACCCAATCATTACTGCGTAGTTCGTCGAAAATCGCGCCACGGATGCGGGTCACAGCGTAGGTCTTGAACTTGACGTGCTTGGTGGGGTCGAACTTCTCGATGGCATCGAACAAGCCGAACACGCCATATCCGACCAAGTCATCGAACTCCACGCTGCCGGGCATCCCGACAGCCACCTTGCCGGCTACGTACTTCACCAGCGGGGCATACTGCCGCACGAAGTAGTCACGTATCTCTATATCTTTATTGGCACGATAATTGTTCCACATTTCCTGTTCTTTTACCGGGGTCAGCGGAGTGGTCGTCCTGCGCTCTCGGATATCAGTCGACATGGCGCACTTCTACCTGCCGCCGAGCGGCGACAACCACCGGCGAGCAGCGCCCAAAAGGCGACCGCCCAGCCCCGGGGCGGCGCTGCGCCACTGTGCCATACGGAGCGGCGGCTCCGTACGGAACCGCTGCTCCATATGGCACCAATTGTGACGGATGACGGCGAACATGTTGCAGCACTTCGTGTCCAACCTTACCGTAAATACAGTAGACGATCTTCTTCGCAAGGTCAACATCGTGTCCCTCCCTTGTCGGCAAATTCTGGGCGCAAGCAGCATCATCTCCGGCATCGCGAAGGCTCCTATGCGGTCACCCGAGAGGCTTCCGCAGAACGCCATGAGGAAACCGTCTCCGAATCCGCTGCAGGTGCGCCACTCGCGCCGAATTCCCGCTCCAGCAACGTGCGATCGAGACGAAACCCATCCAGGCTCAGAAGCAAACGCACGATCGATGCCGGTGCAATATCCTGTGGTACGACCTGGCCGTCGCAACAGTAGGAAACCGGTTTCCGGGCTCCCGCGAGGACCGACAGTACATTTCCAATCGTGGCGCTTTCGTCGAGCTTGGTAACGATCACACTATCGTAGGCAAACGGTTCGAATTGGCGCATGATCTCCTCCAGGTCAGTGTACTTCGTGGTCGCGCTCACGGCGAGTTGGGTGGTGCCCTGGCGACCCACGGCGTCGAGCAGCGAACGTGTCTCTGCCAAGTGGGAATAGTCGCCCGGACTTCTGCCCACGGTGTCGATGAAAATCAGATCTGCGTCCTGACCCAGCGCGATGGCCTTCTTCAACTCGTCGGCGGTTTCCGCCGCCGTAACCGGGATCCGCATGATTTCCCCGTAAGTCTCGATCTGCTGGCGCGCGCCGATGCGGTAGTTGTCGATAGTCACAATGCGCACCCGGCAATCCGCCGACTCGGCACTGCCGCCGATTGCGTGCAGTGCCGCCAGCTTGGCGATGGTCGTCGTCTTCCCCACACCGGTCGGTCCAACCACGGTGCAGATGCGCGGTCCTGCGGCGGCGCCGACTGCCTCTGCGAGCGGCGCTGCCAGCCGCAACTCGAGGCCGATCTGGCGCGCCACGTACTGATGCACCGCGGGGAGGTCGTCCAGTCGCGACAAGGGGAACTCGGCCCGCACCTGATCAATCAGCCGCAGCCGCACCTGAGCGCCGAAGTCGTTGCGCAGCAACAGCGTGTCGAGGGCGTCCAGTTGTGGATGCCCGGTCTGCCGCAGCGCGATCCGGGCGCCGTCCGGAAGCGACGCATCCAACCGGGAGCGCAAGGCGGCGACCTCATCCGCCAGCCGCTGCAGGCTGGTGCCGGACGAAGCGCGATGCAGGATCTTGCGCTTCTCATCGTCCAGATCGGTCGCCTCGGGGGCGGCGTGTTCCGGTGCCGAGGGCTCCACGAAACCGGTGATTTCCACACCGTGCCGGCTGAACAGCCCCATCACGCCACCCACCCGTACCGGACGATGGGATTGAATGCGGGCATCCGGTCCATACAACCGCTTCATGGTTGCCAGGGCTTCGCGGGGTGTCGCCCCTTGAATCGTGAAGTATTCCATCTGCAACCTAACGGCCTTCTCCGAGCCTTACCTCGGCCACAGACTCCACGGCGACTTCCGGCGCCACCTCGGTAGTCGCCAGACAGACCAGATGAGGCATCTCCCGTCGGGTGGTCGCCCGTACCCGGTCGCGAGCCTCGGAGGAACTCAGTACCGCCGGCCGGAATCCGCGCCGGGAGGCCTGGGCAAGGGTCCCGGAAAGCGCCTCGATCCAGCGCCGCCGTGCCTCCGCTTCCATACCGGCCGCCGGGTCAGCGCCGGCCAGAAGCTGCCGTTCGCACTCCGGTGCGAGGGTAATCACCCGCAGCACGCCATCGGTACCGGCATGCTGAAGGCTGATCTGGCGCGCCAGAGTGCCTCGCACCTTTTGCACCAGAAACCCTGTTTCGCGGTTCACGGAGGCCCAGTCTGCCAGCGTCTCCAGGATCGCCGGCAAGTCACGGATCGCTACCTGCTCGGCCAACAGTCCCTGCAGCACGCGCCGGATTTCACCGGTCGACAGCGCGCGGGTCACTTCCTCCAGGGTAGTGGGATAAACCGCGCGCAGGGGGTCCAGCAGCAACCGCACCTGATCGCGGCCCAACAGCTCCGCGGCGTGTCCGCGCAGCAGCTCACCGAGTCCGGCAACCAGTTCGCGGTCACCGCCGAACCGGCCGCGGCCCCGGCCTACCTCGATGCCACGGAGCTTCAGCACGTACTCCGACGGCGCCAACCGCAGATTGTCGGAAACCCGAATGTGCGGCACCGGTACGCCCCACTCCTGCGCCATCTGCTCGCGCAAGCGGGCGATGCGATCCAGAAAGTCGACACCCGGTTGCCCCTGGGTCATCGCCACCAAGGCGAGCCCCAGTTCCAGAGACAGCGGCTCCGCTGGCGCGACCGCCACGGCGCGGGCGGTCGCGTCGGCAGCAGCCGGCTCGCGGGACGGCTCGCCGGAGCCGGCATCCGCTGCCAGGGTCTGTTCCGCGGCCGGCGAACCGCCGGCGGCAGCCTGGGTCGCGCGCTCACCGGTCCGCTCCCGGCCCACGGCGTAGCCCAGCATCGCGACCGCCGCCGCCAGGGGCAGCAGCAGCAGCGGTGGGAAACCCGGCAGCAGCGCCAACACCGCGAGGAACGCTCCGGTGATGTAGAACGGGCGGTCGTAGAAAGAGAACTGGCGCACCACGTCACGGCCGAACGAAGCGCCGGAGATCGCTCGAGTGACGACGATGCCCGTAGCGGTGGAGATCAGCAGCGCCGGAAGCTGGGTCACGAGGCCGTCGCCGATGGTCAGCGTCACATAGGTCTGCGCCGCCGCGGCCAGGGGCTCGCCATATATGCTCACCCCCATGATCAGACCGCCGGCGAGATTGACCAGGGTGATGAGGATGGCGACGCGGACGCTGCCGGAGACGAACTTGGAAGCACCGTCCATGGCGCCGTAGAAGTTGCTCTGCCGTTGCAATTCCTGCTTGCGCTGCTGAGCCTGGACCTCCGTAAGCAGGCCGGCGTGATACTCCGCGTCGATAGCCATCTGGCGGCCCGGCAAGGCGTCAAGGGTAAAGCGGGCCGCTACTTCCGCCACCCGCGTCGAGCCCTTGGTAATGACGACGAACTGTACCGCGATGATTATGGTGAAGATGACCAGTCCGATGAGGTAACCGGCAACGCCGGACGCTCCCACCACGAAGCTGCCGAACGCACGCACGATGCGCCCGTCGAAGGCCGCTCCTTGAGCCAGGATGAGTCGGGTAGACGACACGTTGAGGGCCAGGCCGAACACGGTGGCCAGCAGCAGCAAGGTGGGAAAGACCGTGAACTCCAGGGTATTGCGCGCATAGAGCACGATGAGAATCACCAGCAGGCTGAGGCAGATGTTGAGGAGCATGAACAGGTCGAGCAGCACCGCCGGCAGGGGGATGAGCAGCATCAGGATCGCCACGCACACGAACACTGCCACCAGAATGTCGCCGCGCTGGCGCCACTGCTCCGCACCACCGCGCCTCACGTCGGCCATGCAGCCTCCTCGTGGCCGATGCGGCGCACCCCCGCCAGAAGCCTGGCTGCCGGCCGGTAGAACGCTTCCGGAATTGGATCGCCGATGGCGACCTCCTGCCACACCGCTTCGGCCAGCGGTCGATCCTCCACCACGGCGACGCCGCTGGCCGTGGCCAGGGCATCGATCCTCCGCGCAGCGGCCGCCATCCCCTTGGCGACCACCACCGGCGCGTGCATCGTCGTGTTGTCCCAGCGCAACGCCACCGCGCGCCGGCCACCGTGGGTGATGACGACATCGGCCGCCGCCACCTGAGCGCCCATCGTGCGGCGCAGCAACTCGCGCATGCGGCCTCGCAACCGCTCGCCGACCACCGGGTCACCCTCCTGCCGGCGTCGTTCGTCGCGCACCTCTTGCGGCGACATTCGCAACCGGAGGCGTTGCCGATCGCGCCGGAACACGTAGTCGAGCATGGCCAGCGCCAGCAGCGCGACCGCTGTCTGGCTGCCGCCGCGCAGTGCCGCGCGGGCCAGCACGGCGCCGGCGACGGCCACCGACGTGCCGGCCAGTGTCTCCAGCACGGTGCCGATGGTGAACACCGCCGTGGCGCCGACGATCACCACCTTGAGCAGTTCCTTGATGAGGTTGAAGGCCGCTTCGACCGAGAACGCGCGCCGGCGGAAACGCTCCCAACGAGGCACGATACGGCTCAGGTCCGGCACGATGGGGCGCACTGCGACCCGCAGTCCAACCTGCGCCAGGTTCCCCGACAATGCGCCGGCCACCCCAACTGCCGCCATCGGCAACGACAGCCGTGCAATATAGCCGAAGGCGGTCGGCGCAATATCGCCCGGCTCCGGAACTTCCGCTGTCCCTACTCCAGCCAGGAAATGGTGCACCATGGCGCCGGCCGTGGCGACGAGCGAAGAGCCGAGTAGCGCCAGGGCGGTCACTCCGCAGAGCAGTACCAGCGCTGCCGTCAGCTCCGGAGAGTGCGGCACCTGTCCGGTCTCCCGAGCGGTGCGCATGCGTAGGGCGCTGGGCGGCTCGGTGCGGACATCGTCAGCCTCCGCAAACCACTGCAGGTGGACCTGGGCAAAGGCGCCCTGGGCGAAGGCGCCCTGGGCAAAGGCGCCTGCCACGGCCGGTGGCGCGGTGCCGCAACCGATGCTCACGGTGCCCCCCCCTGCAGCACCGA
>JAKZWC010000215.1:0-10722 GCA_047515735.1 Spirochaetales bacterium
CTGCGGGCGCGGATCATTCTGGAGACCGCCAGCGGGAAGAGTGACCTGGAGGTAGCAGGCCAACTCGGCACCACGCGAGCGACAGTGGGCAAGTGGCGGCGGCGGTTTCTGGGCGCCGGCTGTGATGGCTTGCTGGACGAGCCGCGGCCTGGAGCACCACGCACGATCGGCGATGACGAGATAGAGCGCGTGGTAGTCAAGACCCTGGAGTCGCTGCCGCGGGATGCCACGCACTGGAGCACGCGTTCGATGGCCAAGGCGTGCGGCTTGAGTGCGGCGACGGTGAGCCGCATCTGGCGGGCGTTCGCCTTGAAGCCGCATCGGTATGAAACCTTCAAGCTGTCACGCGATCCACTGTTCATCGAGAAGGTGCGCGATATCGTCGGACTGTACCTGCATCCACCGGAGCGTGCGGTGGTGTTGTGCGTGGACGAGAAGGCGCAGATTCAAGCCCTGGACCGCATGCAACCGGTGCTGCCGATGCGTCCCGGGCTACCGGAGCGGCGCCCCCACGATTACTGCCGCCATGGGACCACGGCGCTGTTCGCGGCTTTGAACGTGGCCACTGGTGAGGTAGTCGGCAAGTGCTACCGGCGCCATCGCGCTATCGAGTTCCGCAGGTTCCTCAACGGCATTGCCAAGGCGGTTCCGGAGGGGCTCGACATTCATCTCGTGCTGGACAACTACGGCACCCACAAGACGGCGATGATTCATGACTGGCTGGCCCGCAGACCGCAGTTCCACCTGCACTTCACGCCGACCAGTGCATCCTGGCTCAACCAGGTCGAGCGTTGGTTCGCGGCGCTCACCGAGCAGCAGATCCGTCGTGGCAGCCACCGCAGCACGAGCCAGCTTGAGCAGGCGATCAAGCAGTACTTGGCCGTCTACAACGAGGATCCAAAGCCGTTCATCTGGACCAAGAGCGCCGACCAGATCTTCGAATCACTCAAGAATTACTGCGAACGGATTTCTGATTCATGATACTAGAGGCAGCGACCGCAGAGTCGATTATATGCCGAATATTTTCTTCCCGCTGAACGACTTAACCTCGCGGTGTCGCGGAGTGGTAGTTTCTTCCCCGCTAACGACATTGGCTGAAGGACAATTCACAGAAGGTTCTTCTGGCGGAGAATTGCAAAGTATGTGTCCCGATCAAGGGTGCAGATGGCCAGCCTCTTGGTCTCGCGAAGTGAAATGTGCAGTTGTCCGGGGATGTGGCCATGTCCAGAATCTCTGTTGCTACCACGCCTTATCCCATATCGGGCTACTACCTGGTTCTGGTACCAGCCGATCACTTGTTGATGTCTGGTTCTATTCTGGATCGAGGCGTTAAGCTTCTTTGCTATGCTCTCCGTGTCACTTCTGGTAATAGTCATTTCCCCATGTAATGTACGATTTCAGAACTCTGAGTTGGGTTTCAGGACCAGGACCTAGTTTGTCTTCGTTCTCAGTATAGAGGATGAATGCGTCTATTATGTCGTGAGACAGTAGCTCCTTGGCTTCGGTCATCGTAGCTCCTGACATTCCGATACCTGCGTGTTCGAACCATGCGATCCAACCGTCTGCGGTTTTCTCAAATGCTACGGGTATCGGTTGTAGCACATGGTATTCGTCGTCTGGCAACGATAAGAGGGAATCACGAATAGTGGATGCCCCTGAGCCGTTGGAGACGGGCAAATCCCGATATTGTACAAGAAATCTGGATTGCGAGTATTTCGGTACGGTGTTGGGTAGAAAGATGGTCGAAGAACCGACCGCGTCACGTATCACTCTGAGGTCCATCCAATGTTTGTGAGTTGTGTTTTGAGCCACTCGGCTATAAAATGAGCCGTAGCCGGGGAAACCAAGACCGTAAAGTCTAGTTCGCGCACAAAACCAGACTCGAATTTTCGGTCGACCTCTTCTCCTAGCTTACCCTCTGAGACAGAATGAATTACCTTCTGTGGTATGGTGCCTCTCTCGGAAAAGAAGCCGATCGCAATGTTCCCTTGAGGAGTGGGGCCTCCTCACACTCCATCGCCATGTATAACTCGGTGGTGGCTGGATTGAACGAAGTGGAAGGTTGCTTGGTCGCCTTGATCCGTCGATGACATAGAGTCCTCCTACCTGCCAAGCTGTTACTTGGTGACCTGACCGGCTCATTAAAGAGTGTAGGGGGTAGGATGGTCAACCGCCGCACCCCCTCCTTGGCCCCCTGTTGCTTCACCGAAGAATCCACACGAAGAAGGCGCCGGCAAATGGGGTGGGGGAGACCCTGGATGATTCCAAGGGACACAGGGGCGACTGCCCGTTGACGGCTCGGTAGCGCCCGATCCGGACGCGGTCGTCTTGCCGGCGCGAGGCGGGGAGGGGCCGGGCAACCCTGAGCGGTGGGCGATTCAGCGGGCCGGTGCGGTGTGTCGGTTGGCGGGTTGGCTTTCGCCTGGAGGCTGCGGGTGGCGCATTCGCCGCCGTGACACCGGCACCGGAACCGGCGTCGAGTCTGGCTTGCCTCGTGGCGGTCGAGCGTGCAGAAAATGGACGATGGCGGCGACCTACAAACTAAGTGAGGCGCGGTTGCTGACGTTCACGGCGGGGGCGTGTTTCCGACGCGTCTACCGTGTGGACGCTGGCGTCCGGGCTTAACGTGGCTTAACGGTATGAACCTGCTGCGGTGGGTGAAAGCTCACTGAGGTGGGTGGCGACGGCGGCCGCGGTGGTGCGGGCCTGGCGCACACAGTCGGGGATGCCGACACCGTCGTAGGGGGCGCCGGCGAGCCACAGGCCGGGAGTCGCGGCGCAGGTCTCGTATACCTGAGCCAGCCACTCGCGGTGCCCGACACGATACAGCGGGGTGCCGAGCGGCCAGCGCTGCACCTGGCTTACGGCGGGCGTGGGGGCGCGGGCGAAGCCGCCGCCGAGGACGCTTGCGAGCTCGCTACGTACCAGTGCGGTCAGCGCGTCGTCGGTCAACTCCAGCAGCTCCGGATGGCGCCAGCCGCCGACGAAGGCGCGTACCAGGACGCCGCCCGCCGGGGCGCGTCCGGCCCACTTGCCGGAGCTCCAGGTACATGCGAGCAGGCGGCTGCCTTCGCCGCGCGGGACCAGGAACCCCGAGCCGGGCAACGGAAGTTCCACGCCGGGAGCGCGGTAGCCGAGCGTGACGATGGCCGAAGAGGTCGCCGCGGCAGCGCCGAGCAGCTCTGCCAGCGATGGATTGAGGCGCTGCACGAGACGCGCCGCGGCTGCTGCCGGAGTCGTCAGCACCACTGCTGCGGCGGCCAGTTCCTCAACGTTGCCGGCGGCGGGTCCTTGCAGGCGCAGGCGGTAGCCGCTTGCCGTGGCGCGGATGGCGGCTACCGCGGTGCCGGTTCGCAACGACCCGCCCAGACCCTTCGCCAGCGTGGTGCCGAGCTGTTCCATCCCACCGGTGAGGCTTGCGAAGGGGCTGCCGCGCAGTTGTGACAGCTCCGCCGGTGGGGTGGTGCCGGAGCGCGCGCCGGACGGGGACGGCGCACCGGCCGCTGCACGTCCGCGGCGTGGCGCGGCGCGCAGGGCCGGGAAGGTGGCCTCCAGGCTGAGCTGCCATGGGTCGGCGAGATGAATGCCCGCCAGCAGCGGCTCGCCGAGCACGCGCAGCAGCTCTGCCCCGTAGCGCCGCTGCACGAAGGCGCCGACACTCTCGTCCGCGCCGCCGGCGCCGTCGCCCGGCGGCACCAGGGGATGGGCCAGAGCCCGGAGACGGCCGGCCGGCGACAGCAACGGAGAGCGCAGCCACGCCCACGGGCGGGTAGGGTGGACCAGCCGCATGCCGGCCGGGATCGGCACCAGCCGGCCGCGGCGCAGCATGTAGGCGGCACGCGGTTGCTGCTGCGGGATCAGTGCGTTCGCCAGCCCCAGCTCGCGGCACAGCTCGACGGCGGCCGGCTTGGCGGTCAGGAACGAGTCGGGACCGGCCTCGATCAGGAAGCCGTCGCGGCACTCGGTGCGCAACTTGCCGCCGGGCCGCGGCGCCGCTTCCAGCACCACTACCTCGAGGCGCCCGGGCGTGGGGCTGTGCTGCAGGTAGTAGGCGGTGGCCAGACCGGTGATGCCGCCGCCCACGACCACCACTCGCGGGTACGCGCCGGGCCGGGCGCCGTTCGTCACCCGAGGCCCGCGGCCGCGGCTTCCTGCACCCGGTCGGCCAACACCCCGATCAGCTCCGGGGCGCTGCCGAGAGAGGGGGTGCGCGTCACCCGGACACCCAGGGAGACGCCGAGTTCGCGCAGCTCGAGATCGATGTCGAACAGGATCTCGACGTGGTCGGCCACGAAGCCGAACGGCACCACCGTCACCTCGCGCACGCCGTCGCCGGCGGCGCCGCGCAACTCATCCTCCAGCGACGGCCCGAGCCATGCCCCCGGGCGTGCGCCCGCGGACTGGAAACACTGCCGCCACTGCCACCGCTGCAGGCCGGCGTGGGCGGCCACCGCCCGCGCCGAGGCGCGGAGCTGCTCAGGATAGGGGTCGCCGCCCGCTACCCACGCCTCCGGCAGGCTGTGGGCGGAGAACAGCACCCGGGCCCGCGCCGGGTCGTGTAGTGAAGCGCGCACCTGCAGCAGGTCGCGCGCCACCGCGGCGACGAAGCGCGGGTGGTCGCAGAAGTGGGAGACGAACGCGAAGCGGGGTGCCGTGGGCAGGTCCGCGACCGCAGCGCGCACCTGTTCCTGGTAGGCGCCGACGCTGCGCCGGGAGTAGTGCGGGGCCAGCGCCACTGCCACGGCCTCGGTTACGCCCTGCTCGGCCAGACGCCGTACCGCCGGGGCGATGCGGGGATGCCAGTGCCGCATCCCGACCACTGCCGCCGCGTCCACGCCGCGCGTCTGCAGTACGCGGCCGAGGGCGGCGGCCTGCTGCTCGGTGATGCCGCGCAGGGGCGAGCTGCCGCCGATCCGGCGGTAGCGTTCCCTGATCTCCTCCACCAGTGGCGCCGGCGTCGGGCGCCCGCCGCGAATGTCCTGCAGGTAGGGGACCACGTCGTCCAGTGAGTCGGGACCGCCGTAGGCCATCACCAGCACGCCGAGCCGGCTCATGAGCCCTCCGCACCCGGTGCCGCACCGGCCGCGGCCGGCACCGGGAAGCCGTGCACGGTCTCCACCAGCCGCGCCACCGCGTCCGGCGGGGTCTGCGGCAGGATCCCGTGCCCGAGGTTGAAGATGAACCCCGGATCGTTCCCGGCAGCGGCCAGGACGGCACGTGCGCGCCGTTCCAGCACCGGCGGCGGCGCGAACAGCAGCGCCGGCTCCAGGTTGCCCTGCAGCGCCATGCGGTGCGGCAGCGCCCGCCGCGCCGCCGCCAGGTCGACGCGCCAGTCCACGCTCAGCACGTCGCAGCGGAGGCCGGCCAGCAGCTCCAGCAGGCCGCCGGTCCCGGTGCTGAAGTAGATCAGCGGCGCTCCCGTGGACTGCACGTCGTCACAGACCTGCTGCACGTAAGGCAGCACGTATTCGCGGTAGTCGGCGGCACCCAGCGCCCCCGCCCAGCTATCGAACAGTTGCAGCACCTGCGCCCCGGCCGCCGCCTGGGCGGCCAGATACTCGCTCACCATCCGCGCCAGCTTGTCCATCAGCGAGCGCCACGCCGCCGGCTGCTCGAACATGAGCCGCTTGGTAAGGGTGAACTGGCGCGACGTGCCGCCTTCGACGGCGTAGGTGGCAAGGGTGAACGGCGCCCCGGCGAAGCCGACCAGTGCGACCGCCGGTGGGAGCTCGCCGCGCACCAGCTCCAGAGCGCGCAGCGTCGCGGCCACGTGCCGGTGCGGATCGGGCACCTGCAGCGCGGCGATGTCGGCCGGCGTGCGGATCGGGTTGTGGATCGCCGGACTGGTGCCGTTGCCGAAGGACACCTCCAGACCCATTCCCATGAGGGGCGGCAGGATGTCGGCGAAGATGATGGCGGCGTCCAGGTCGAAGCGTTGCAGCGGCTGCAGGGTGACCCTGGCTGCCAGCTCCGGGCTGCCGATGATGTCGAGCATGCCGTGACGGGCACGCAGCGCGCGATACTCCGGCAGGTAGCGTCCCGCCTGCCGCATCAGCCAGATCGGTACCCGTGGCACCGGCCGGCGCCGGCAGGCGGCGAGCAGCGGAACGGCGTTCACGCGCAGCCTCCGGCAGAGGCAGGGATCACGCGAACAACTCGAGCGCGCTCGCCTCGGGGTGATGGAGAGCGCTCGTCAGCGGGGTGTCGCGCTCGGTGTAGGCGCGTGCCTCGGTGCTGCGCAACTGGTTCACCAGATCGGAGAACCGGGTCAGATCGTCGGTCTCGTAGACCACCACGAACTCCTGATCCTGCACCCCCACGGAGTAGAGCAGGAGCTGGGTGATGTCGGGGTACTCCTTCCCCACCCGGATGTGGCCGTTCATCATCCCCTGGCGGGTATCGCGGCTCAGGGCGTACCAGGCACTGGTCTTGACGAACGGATAGATCACCAGATACGGCCTGCGGGTGGTGGTGAAAGGATCTATCTCCTGCGTGGAGCGGGTCCTGGTGTAGCTGGAGGGGCGCGTGAAGCCCCACAGCGGCTGCTTCACTTCCAGCAGCGGGCGCAACGGCGCGAGGATCCCGGCGAAGTCACGGAAGAAGGAATGGACGCGATCCGGTTCCGCCGACCGCAGCGCGGTCCACACCAGCAGGTCGGCGCTGTCGTGCAGCGGGAACACCTGGTAGAGGTGCAGCGCGTCGGCGACGCCGGTCAATCCCTCCCACAACGCCCGGCGCTGCTGCCGGCGCGCCGTGGCGTCGAGCTGCCAGTAGGCGCCGGTGAAGCGCAGCAGGGCGAAGTGGCTGAGGGTGCGGGGCGTGATGCGGGACGATTCGGGGGCTGCCATGGTTGCTCCTGGGGTCAGGTCGTGGGGTCTTCCGGCGCCGCTCCGGCGCCGTTGTGAGCGTGTGGTTCCGGATCGGCGAACAGGTGCTCCACCACCGCCCGGTAGTGCTCCCCCTGCTCACTGCCGGCTGCCGCGCGCAACCGTTCCATCGGCCGCCGCAGCAGCCGCTGCGCGAGGTTGTGCGCCAGCGACTCCACCACCCGCCGCTCGCGTGCGGAGAGTTCCGGCAGCCGCCGCCAGACCCGCTCCAGCTCGGCGTCGCGGGCGGCGCTGCCAAGCTCGCCGAGCAGGCGCAGGGTAGGTGCCACCGAGCGCTGCCGCGACCAGGCGTGGAAGCGCGCCAGCTCCTGTTCGATGGCGGTCTCGGCGGGCGGCACTTCCGCCGCGCGGGCGGCACGGCTGGCGCGGGTAGCCTGCTCCAGATCGCCGAAGTCGTAGTAGCACACGCCGGCGGTCGCGGCGCCGTCGCGGTGCACGTTCTGCGGCAGTGCCAAATCGACCAGATGCAGCGGGCGATGGGGCCGTGCCGCGGTTGCCGCGCGCAGCATACGGCCGTCGATGAACGGTTCCGGAGCGGCGGTCGCGGCAATGGCCACGTCTGCTCCACCCAGGGCGGCAGCGCCGCCTTCCCACGGCACCGCATGGCCGCCGCAGGTGTGGGCCAGCTCCTGCGCCCGGGCGAGGGTGCGGTTGGTCACGGTCAGCCCGCCGACGCCGAGCGCGTGCAGGCGCTCGCAGGCGCGTTGCGCCATGGTCCCGGCGCCGAATACCAGAGCCTGCGCCTCGCTCATCGAGCCCAGGCGCGCCGCCACCAGATCGACCGCCGCCGGCGCCAGCGAGGTGGCGTGCCGGCCGATGGAGGTGACCGTCCGCACCCGCTTGCCGGCGTGAATGGCGGCGCGGAACAGCGCGTTCAGCACCGGGCCGGCGCCGCCCCTCTCCGTGGCCGCAGCCAATGCTCCCACCACCTGGTGCTGAACGTCGGTCTCGCCCAGGAGCATCGACTCCAGTCCCGCGGCGACGCGCATCAGGTGACGCGCCACGGCGTCGCCATGCAGCTCCGTGACGGCGCGGGCGGCGGCCGGTGGGAGCTGCTCCCGCAGCAGGGCGTGCACCAGGTCACCGCTGGCCTGAAAGGTGTACACCTCGCAGCGGTGGCAGGTGGCGAGCAGCGCCCACTCGGGCCGCTGCCCGTTGGCGTGCGCCATGAGCCGGGCGATCCGATCCGGCAGGGTCGTGGCGGCGGTCGCCGCGGCGCTTGCCAGGGACTGGTCGAGGGGTCGATAATCAAGGAGCCAGGCGCTAATCATGCGTGCTCGTTCGAGTACAAGATATATACGATTTTATCCGATTCGCAAGGGGGTGGCGTGGTGCCGGTGAACCAGGTCGCGGAGTCGGGACTGCTCACCATCAGGCAGGCGGCGGAGCTGCTCGGCGTGCATCCGCTGACCTTGCGCAACTGGAGCGAGAAGCGCGCGGTACCGTGTCTGCGCACGCCGGGCGGCCACCGCCGTTACCGGCTGCAGGATCTGCAGCGGATGCTGGCCGCGCCGCAGGAGGACCCTGCGACCGCGGCCGCCATCGTGCAACTGGTGCGGCGCGCGGTGAGCGCCGCGGTGGACGCGCCGCGCCGCGGCGCATCGGCCACGGCCCTGCACACCATCCGGGAGGACCTGACGCATAACCAGCGCCGCTCGTTGGCCGAGATCGGACGCGAGCTGTTGGGCCTGCTGATACGGTACGCCGTCGGGCACCAGGCCATACGGCAACAGACGGTACGACAGCAGGCCGTCCGCCGCGGTCCGGCGCGGTCCGGCGAGGCCGTGTCCACCGGGCCGCTGCTCCGGCGCGGGCGCCAGCTCGGGCGCAGCTACGGCATGGCGGCGCGCCGGCTCGGCCTGCCGCCCTCGGCGGTGGTGGCGACGTTCAACTTCTTTCAGGAGGCCGTGGTCGCCACGCTGGCGGAGTGCGATGCGCTCGACTACCCGCGGCTGAACCGCTTGTTCAGCGTCGTGCTGCTGGCGGCCGTCACGGCCGCGGAACCGTCCGCGCCGGGTGTTTCGGCAGGCGGCAATGCCGCTGGCAACGATGATGTTGCCGCTCCTTAATGTCGCGTTAATCGCATGGTAACTTCGTGGTGTTCCTCTCACGGTATGAATTCAAGTGAGTGGCGAAACCTGCGAGAGGAGGCTGCATGACTCCGGATGACCAATCACGCTTCAGCTTGCCACCACGCGTCATCGTGGTTGTACTGGGGCTCCTGCTGAGCGCCCGGCTGGCCGCCGCCGTCGGCGTATTCGACAACGGAGACGACGGCGTCCCCTTCTTCGAGCCGCTGCCCGCCTCCGATCCTCCCCCGGCGATGCCTCTCGCGAGTACCGCGGAACCGGCGCAGAGCTCCGGACTGGCGTTGCTGCAGGCGATACAGGCTTCGTTTCGCCAGGTCGCGGCCGCCGCAATGCCGGTGGTGGTCAAGATCAGCATCACCGTGCCGGCGGGCAGCGCGCGTCGCTTCGGGCGTTCCCCGCAGCCGCAGCCCGAGTTCGGGCAGCCGGGCGGTACCGGTTCGGGCATCATCGTGAGCAACACCGGTACGCTCTACTACGTACTGACCAACAACCACGTGATCGCCAACACCGACAGTATTGCCGTGACCCTGGACGACGGCCGTGACTTCAGCGCGCAACTGGTGGGACGCGATCCACGTCAGGACATCGCGGTGGTGTCGTTTCGCGGACCGCGTGGGCTGCGCATCGCCCGCCTCGGTGATTCGAGCCAGCTCGTGGTGGGCGACCTGGTGCTGGCGGTGGGCAGCCCGTTCGGTTTCCAGTCCACCGTTACTTCCGGCATCGTCGGTGCGCTGGGACGCGAGACCTCCGGCAATCTCGACGGCGGCGTCAATATCGCCCAGTACATCCAGACCGATGCCGCCATCAACCCGGGGAACTCCGGCGGTGCGCTGGTGAACCTGCGGGGCGAGGTGATCGGCGTCAATACGTGGATAGCGTCCCGTGGCGGCGGCAGCGTGGGGGTGGGGTTCGCCCTGCCGATCAACGCCGCCAAGAAGGGAATACGCGACCTGATCGTGTCCGGCGAAGTACGCTACGGCTACCTGGGCGCGTTCGTGAGTTCGGCCAGTTCCGCGATGCGCAAGGCGCTCGGAGTCGCCGAGCTTGACGGCGCGCTGGCGTGGAGCGTGATCGAGAACTCGCCGGCGGCACGCGGCGACCTGCGGCCGGGCGACTGGGTGACCCACGTCGACGGGGCGGCAGTCAGCAGCAGCGCGGAGTTGATTCGCGCCGTCGGCGCGCTGAAGCCGGGCCGCGACAGCCGTTTCGATGTGGTTCGCGACGGCAAGCGGCTGCAATTGCGGGTGCGCGTGACGTTGCGGGACGAAAGCAGCGAACGCACCGTACGCGACTGGCCTGGCATCTTTCCGGTGCACCTTTTTTCGGATCAAGTCAGCGACGAGGCGCGCGAGCAGTTCGGCATCGGCAACCGGCGCGGCGTGCTCGTGAGACAGGTAAACGAATCCAGCGCGGCGGCCGCCGCCGGATTCCGGCGCCGCGACTTCATTACCCACATCGACGGCGACGCCGTCCGCGACGCTGCGGATTTCTACCGCGCGCTCGCCGCGGGGGACTCCGCTGAGTACCAGGTCCGCATCGTGCGCAATCGCCAGGAGATGACCATCACCCTGCGGCCGTAGCGGTGCCCGCGGTGCCGCGTTGACAGGCCGGCGTCAGCCGGATTGGATACCCCGCGATGAGTGTGCACTGGGACCCGCGGCGGATCAGCGCCTTCGCCGACGAGATCGGCGACGAGCTGGAGCTGCAGCTTGAGGTGCTCGCCGCCAACGGGGTGGGCAACATCG
>JAKZWC010000216.1:0-5399 GCA_047515735.1 Spirochaetales bacterium
GACCAAGCTGAACCGGCTGGTGTACCGCGACACCATGTTGAAGGCATACAACCGGAGAGCGGGTAAGCGACGCCGGGTACTCAACGACCGGGAGTTCCGCCTGCTGACTTTTCTGATCGATGAGACCGAGCCGGAAGATCCGTTTGCCGAGAGACCATCGAAGCAGATCTCGTTTGCGGACCTGATGGCGTCGCCCTACGTCAGAACCGCGTATCGATCCGTCACCCCGCGTACCTTCCGCCGCGAGTCCGACCAACCGATCATCGAGCTCGACTTCTCCGCCAGCGGCAGGTACTGATTGGCAGCCGGGCGGTGTCCAGCGGGAGACAGAGCCGGGGCGACGGTGCGACACTTCCGAGGTGCGCTTCATCAACAACACGGCTGGTCCCGCCGATCGCGAGACGGCCGACCTCATCCCGCCGTGCGGTTGATCGGAGACCCGCTCATCGCGGCGCCGGCACGCCGGTTGACGTTCCGGGGATGTAACGATGCCCCCTAAGCGGCGCGGGAAGCAGGGCAAGAAGAAGCGCGCCCCGCAACGACGCCTCCCGCCCGAGCGCCTGCTGGCGCAAGCACGCCAAAGCCTGGCTGACGGCAACCCGCGCAAGGCGCTCGAACTGCTCCGGCGCGTATCGCACCAGGGTGGTGGGCCGGGGGATCTGCCCCTGTGGCTGTTCTGCGCCTGCGTCGAACGCGCGCGCCAGTTGACCCACCAGGGCCTGGCCAAAGAGGCGGCCGCCATGCGCGACCGCGCTCGGCGGCAGCGGGCGGCGATTGCGGTTCAGAACCTGCCGGAGCCTGAACTGATCCGCTATCTGCGCTGTCTGGAGGGCGGCGAAGCCGTGTCGGTGTATGCCGAGTATCTCGGCGGCCGGCCGCCGCTGGCCGCGGCCGAACGGGTAGTGGCGGACCGGCTGGTGATTGACCGTTGCTGGGCGCCGCTGGAGCGCCTCGCGGCCGGGCACGCGCTGCGGCGCGACGCGGGGCCGGTACAATGCAGCCTCGATGCCATGGACCGCGGGGACTGGGAGCGCGCGGCACGTCTCCTGGGAGGAATACCGCGGCGTTCGCCGTTCGCCCCGTGGCGGACATTCTGCAAAGCGATGATGAGCTTCGCCTCCGGTGACGATCGCGGCCTCGAACGCGCCGCGGGCCTGCTGCCGGAGGAGTTCGCGCTGAGCGGCACGGTTGCCGAGCTCAAGCGCTGCGCGGGCGGCGGCGAGCGGGCGGGTCCGGCCGCGGTCCAGCAGGCGCTCGGCACCGACGATACGCTGGTCGCGGCTACCGCCGCCAAGCTGCGCCAAGCGCTGCGCCGCGGCGTTGAGCATCAGATCGAACGACACCTGGTCAGCCTCGCCGATGCCGTCTGCCCCGAGAATCCTCAGCCGGCGCGGATAGATTTGCTGATGATCACGGCGCGGGCAACACTCGAGAGCCCCTTGTCGGTAGCCGCTTTCTTCCGCGTCGCTGCACGGACCGTGCCGGAAGAGCATTTCCACCGCGTCCTCGCGCAGGCCACCCTGTTGCTCCAACAATTCGACCCCGACGAGAACTGGGATACCGGCGCCGCGGTGATCTACCTCGACAACCTGGCCGTGCCGTTCCCCCGCCCCGGCGATCAGGAGCTGGCCCGCGCCTGCGTGCTGGAATCGCTCGCGCGCAGCGGTGCCGCGGCGGGAATCCACCTGCGCCCCCTCGATGCCAGCGCGACGAAAAACGTCACCACCCTGCTCGGCGCCCCTCCCCAACACCCCGACCTGGTGCTGGTCGACCTGCTGCTGGCCAGCCTGGCCGCCGACCCGCAATCCACCACCGGCTATCACTTTCTGCTCGATCTGCTGCGCCGGCACCCGACCGCTGACGCAGCCCGGCTGCGCGGCATCCTGCACGAGCTGGCCGCACGCTACCCCGAAGCCCCCGATCCTTGGCTGGAACTCGCGACCCTGCACTACTCGCGCAATGCCTACCGGCGGGCCGAGGAGGCGCTCGGCGAGGCGCTCCGGCGCGCCCCCTACGACGAGCGCATCCTCGACCTGCAGGCGATCGGTTTTCTCAAGTCAGCCGATCAGAGCCGCAAGCGCGGCAGGTTCTCGCTCGCGGCGCAGGATCTGGCGCGCGCCGTCGACCTGCGGCGCCCGCGGCTGGAGCCGATATTGCGGGTCAAGCGCCTGCTGCTGGACCTGGTCGAGGCCGGTGCCGGTGTCGAGGCGGCTGCCGCCCCCCATCTGGAGGCGCTGACACCGGCGGCACGGCTCAGGACGCTGGCGGTGACGATCCATGATCTGGAGGAGAACCGCCACGTCAGGAACGTCGCTCCGCGGATGGCCTCCGCGTTGCGGCAGGTTCTGGCCCGTGCGGCCGGTTCCATCGCACGGCTCGACCCGGATGAGGCGCTCGAGCTGGTGGCTGACCTGCCGGCCGACTGCCGCATCCTCTATGGGAGTCTGCGGGTCGCTCCGGTCCTGAGCGACTGGTGGCGGGCGGTGCTGGCGCGGCTCGACGGCGATCGCCTGACCGCCTGCTTCGACACGCTGCTTGCCTGCGGCGGGCGTAAGACCGTCCGTAGCGAGCTGGAACGCCGGCTGCGCGCCGGCCGCGCGACCGATCACGACCCGCTGTTGCCGTTCTACCTCGCCGTGATCCGCTACGAAGAACGAGAGGACTATGATGCGGAGCGTTTTCTCGACATCCTCGAGCGCGCCGATGCCGCCGGGCGGCGGCGCTTGCGAGAGGCCGCGAAACGCCTCGCTCCCGTGGTGGATCAACCGTTGCGGCAGGCGCTGCAGCAGTTCGACTTCGAGTCGCTGGAGCGTATGGTTCCCTCGTTCGAGGATCTGCGCGAGATGAGCGAAGGCATGCGGGGGCTGGGCGTTCTGGATGAGGTTCCAGGGGATCTTGGAGATCCGGAGGCGGCGGAAGTTGCCGGTCGGGCCGAGTCCGCGGAGGAACCAGAGAGCGAACGGTTCGAACGGTCGGTTCGCGAGCTCAAGGCGGCGCTGAGCAAGGCCGCGCGCAATGGACGGCTGGATCGGTCCGAGCAGGGGCTGCTGTTCGAGGAAGAGGCGACCCTGATCATACTGGATCGTATCGAGGTGATGATCGGCAACGCCGGGCTGCGCGGCGCAGCGCCGGACTTCATGAGAGAGACCGCACAGGCCGTGCGAGCCGGCGCGGAGATCGGGAGGATCCTCGATGATCTGGCCACCTGGTGCACGGCCAATGCGCGGCGTGCAGGGCTGTCGCAGGAATTGGACGCATTGCTGTATACCGAGCGGGACGCCGGCGCCGCCGGCAAGGAGCGACGTTGATGTTGGCCCACTATCTGACCCTGGATCTTGCTCCGGGAGCCTCCCAGGAAGAGATACGGCAGCGCTATCTGGAATTGATCCGCACCCATCCCCCGAGCCGCGACCCGGATCGCTTCCAGCGCATCGCCGCTGCCTACGAAGCGCTGCAGGATGACCGAACGCGCGTGCGGACGGCCATGTTCGGGATCGCGGCGTACAGCGACTGGGAGCTGGCGCTGGACGCCCTGGTGCAGGCGCGCACGGCAGCTCGCAAGGCGCCCGGCCTGCAGGCGCTGCTGGCGGCCGAAGGGCTGTCGCGATGGACCGGATGAGCGCCGCGGAGACGAAACCGGGTCTTGCAGGCGCGGCGCAGGTGGCGAGCATCGGCGGCGACTGGAAGCAGCAGGCGCTGGAAGAGTTCAGGCAATGGCTGGATAGCATGACCGCCTCCTCGCCAGCGCAGGAGCAGGAACAGGAACAGGAACAAGGCACCGCACCCTGCGACCTGCGCGACCTGTTCGCGGAGCTCGCCGCGCTCCGGCAGGAGGTGCGGCTGCAGAACCGCGAGCAGTCGCGGGCGGGACGGGAGCTGGCCAGCGCCGCGGCCCGCTACGACGCGATCGATCGCGTGCTGGAACGCCGCGACGAGGAACTGGCAGCCTTCGAAGACCGTGTCTCGCGTGCGGCCGAGAATCGCTGTCTGCTGCCGGTACTCGATCTGCGTGACGCCCTGGTGCGCGGCGGCGACGCGGCGGCGCTTTTGCGGAAGGCCGGCAACCAGGGCAGGAAGGGGCGGCGCAAGGGCGCCCGCAAGCTGTTGCGCCGCATGCGGCCGGGCATCGCCGGGGTGATCGAAGGCTACGAGCTGGCGATCCGGCGCTGCGACCGCATGTTGGCGCAGTTCGGCGTGGGCGGCTTGCCGACGGTGGGGGCTTCGTTCGATGCCCGCACCATGCACGCCGTGGACACACGCCAAGTCAAGCAGCAGGCAGAGGGAGTCGTGGTGGAGGAATATGTCAGTGGTTTCGTGCGCGACGGCGCGGTGCTGCGCTTGGCTGAAGTCGCGGTCAACCGTCTGCGGGGAGCGGGTTGATGGCAGCGGCTCACGAGCCGGTGATCGGCATCGACCTGGGCACCACCAACTCGGAGGTGGCGATCATCGAGGGAGGAGCGCCACGGATCGTCGGTGCGGATGACGAGGCGATCGTGCCCTCGTGCGTGGGACTGGACGAGTCCGGAGCGATCGTCGTCGGACACCAGGCACGCAACCAGTATGCCGTCGCTCCGGAGCGGACGGTACGGTCGATCAAGCGTCTGATGGGCTCCGACACGCGCGTGCGGATGGGATCGGAAGCGTACCGCCCGCAGGAGATATCGGCGTTCATCCTGAAAGCGCTCAAGGAGCGGGCGGCCGGCGCGCTCGGGCGTCCGGTCCGCAAGGCGGTAATCACCGTGCCCGCGTACTTTACCGACGCGCAGCGGCAGGCGACCCGCGAGGCGGGCCGGATCGCCGGTCTGGAGGTGGTGCGGATCATCAATGAACCGACTGCCGCCGCCCTCGCCTACCACGCCGGCGACGACGGGCAGCGCAAGATCCTGGTATACGACCTGGGCGGCGGCACGTTCGACGTTTCGGTAGTGAAGATCGAGCGCGGGGTGGTCGAAGTGCTGGCCACGAGCGGGGACAATCACCTCGGCGGCGACGACTTCGACGCGATCATCCTGGATCGTATCAATACCCATCTGGAAACGGAGACCGGGCTCGACGGCGCGCGCGACAATCGCCTGCTGCAGGCGCGGCTGCAACGGGCGGCGGAACAGGCCAAGGTCGAACTCTCCCGTCAGCCGTACGTGCTGGTGGAAGAAGACCACGTCGCCACGGTGGCCGGCGCGGTGAAGCACCTGTCATGGGAATGGAGCCGCACCGATTTCGAGAGCGCCATCGAGGAGATGCTGGCGCGCACCATGCGCGCCGTCGCCACCGCGCTGGGTGACGCGGCGGTGCGCCCGAACGAGCTCGATCGCATTCTGCTGGTCGGCGGCTCGACCCGCATTCCGCGCGTCACCCAACTGCTGGCCGAGCGCCTGGGACAGGAGCCGCACGCGGAAGTG
>JAKZWC010000217.1:0-4124 GCA_047515735.1 Spirochaetales bacterium
AATTGAACGCAACTGACCGCGCGGCGGCCCTGGAAGTACCGGCGGGGGAACGCAGCGAACGCCGGATTCCCGATTCTCTCGAGCTGACCGACCGCGCCCGGCTGGCGCTCAGGGGCATTGCCGGCAGCATCGACGAGAAGCTGCGCTATCACATGTACTTCTTCGTACACTGGGACTGCCGCACCCCCTACCGGATCCACCACGGAGCCGACTCCACGTGCGATCCGCTGTTCGCCGAGACGCTGGCCATGCTGCGCACCATGAGCGGCAGCGAAGAGCATCTCGACATCGAGACTGGACAGTGGGCCGAACTGCTGTCGCGGATCGACGGCGATCTGTACTGGAACTACAGCGATCCGCTCCGTCCATGGGGCAACTCGTACATGTACGCGCACTTCGACGGCGAGCGCAGGGCGGAGGACGTTGCCAACGTCGCCGGCAACGGGATGCTGCTGCGGGCGCTGCTCACGCGGCGGGAGCTGCTCGGAGATTCGTCCCTGGACGGTTACTTACAGCGTCTGGTCCGCGGTCTGCGCCGCATCGCCATCCACCAGCGGGACTACAGCTACTATCCGGATGGAGGCTTCGGTGAGCCGTTCAACTTCCCGCGTTCGGGCTGGGTGAGCACCCGCGAGCCGCTGGCGGAGACGGAGGGAGGCGAGGGCAGCATGACCAGCTATCAGGCCACGCCGCTGTCGGGTCTGGTCCGCTGGTACCAGGCGAGCGGCGACACGCAGGCATTGGATCTGGCCGGCCGGCTGGCGCGCTTCTGCATGAAGCGCAGATTCTGGGGTGGGGTAGCGGATCCTCACGGAGACTTTGCCGGGCTGCCGATACAGATCGCCACCAGTCTGCCGGACCCGGCATGCGTGGCGGGCGCTGAGCTGGGACACTGGTTCAGCCACGGTCATGCGCGCGCCTGGACGTTGCGTGCCCTGCTCGATTACGGCGCCGCTACCGGGGATGAGCGGGTGCTGGAGTTCGTGCGCCGCGGCTACGAGTACACGCTGACGATGGGTATTCCTCGGATCGGCTGGTACAACGTGTTTCCGGGGCGTTTGAACTTCACCGAAGGCTGCATGCTGGGCGATATGGTCGCCCTTGGCATTCGTCTTTCCGACTACGGCGTCGGCGACTACTGGGACGACGTGGACGCGGTGGTCCGGAACCACCTGTGCGAGCAGCAGGTGCTGAGTGAGGAACTCCTGCGGCGGGTGGCGGCGGCGTCTCCGGCGGAGCGCCGGGAGCAGGATCGCACCGATATCTGCCACCAGCACGGTACCGACCAGGTGATTGAACGCACTCTCGGCATTTTTGCAGGCGTATCGCTACCGGACTCCATTCCCGCAGGATGGGTGTGGTCGATGCAGTGCTGCACGGGAACGGCTGCGCAAGGTCTCTACTATGCGTGGGAGGGAGCCGTACGGGAGCAGGGCGATTCTGCCACCGTGAACCTGCTGCTCAACCGTGTCGCTGCCGGACTCGAAGTCGCCAGCCATCTTCCTTTCTCCGGCAAGGTGACCATTCGCAACCGGATCAAGCGGCGGATTGCGGTACGCATCCCGTGCTGGGCGAGGCACCATAGGATCGTTGCCCTCGTGTCCGGTCGCGAGGTGTCGCCGAGGTGGCTGGGCGCATATCTGATGTTCGAAAGTCTGAAGCCCGGTGATGAGATTTCCATCCGGTTTCCGATTCACGAGACCATTGCAAGCTACACCGTGAACTCCAGGACGGAGATGGAGCAGCGCTACACGTGCACGTTCCGTGGCAGCACGCTGGTTGACATCGATCCCCGCGACGAGAGGCCCGCGAGCTATCCGCTCTACCGGCGCAGCCATCTGCGTCGCGACGACGCGCCGATGAAGGACGCAACCGGATTCGTGCCCCGCAAGCACATCGTCAGGTGGTGACTCGGCCTACCACTCGATGCGGGAACAGCGCGGCGGGCGGGAGGCACGGCGACCGTCACCGTTGGCGTGCGGCGCCCCGGCCGCGTCCGGCGCGGCGCGGCGCTGATAGAGCGGCCCGGCGCGGCCCGGCGGGTCGATCGCCATCACCGTGTCGCCGCGCCACGAAACGCGATATTCGTCGCCGAGCACCGACACCGTCTCGTCATGTTCCGCCAACGGGAAGCTGATCGTCACCTCCGCGCCCGGTACCAGGCCGTCGACCTGCACGTAGCCGTCGTTCCAGGTCCAGGGACTGGAGGCGTCGACCGCCACGTCGTCGCGCCGCACGTCGTCGGGGATGCGCACGGACAGCGATCCTTGCTGCCGCATGGTTACTTCGACCCTGCCCGCCTGCGGCAGCCGGCTGCGTACGTCGGCCCACGGCGTCGAGCGGCTGAACAGCAGGTTGACGCGTACCGTGGTCTCGGAAGCGCGCACCGCGTGTTGCCACAGCAGGAACAGGCCGTGCACGCCGTGCGCGTTGCAGCAACCCATCCACCAGTGGCCGCGGCGCGTGTCGACCACCGCATTGGGTGCGCTCCCGCCGGAGAATGCCCCGGGAAACACCGCGCGCACCCCCTCGCGCTTGAGTTGCTCAGGCGGACACGAGGCGATGAACTCGGCGGCGGCGGGCGGGGAGAGCTTCGGCACCTGCCGCTCCCAGGCGGCGTCGAGAAACTGCGATTCGACCAGGTGGTTGCGCCCGAACCGCTCCGCGTCGCCCCAGTATTCCGGGTGCCCGGCGCCGGCCAGCAGGATGGCCAGGTCGATCATGTCGGTAATGCAGCAGGTCTCGCAGGCGGGCTGGCCCACGAATTCGGGGAACCAGCCGAACTTGGTGCCGACGGTGCGGGCAAACCGGTAGACCCGGTGGGCCCACTGCACCAGGTCGTCCTGGCCCGAGTACCGCCCCCACTGCAGTATCCCGGCGGCAGTGGCCACCCGGCTGTGAAAGTGGCCGCGGAAACTCCCGTCGGGTTCGAAGTCGGCGGCACGCTCCACTACGTAGCGCGCCAGTCCGTCGCACAGGGCGAGCGCTTCCGGGTTGCGGGCGCCGGTCATCAAGTATTGCACGATCGGCCGCAGAATCGGAGCCGTCGCGCACATTACGCCGGTGCCGCGCGGTTCGTCGCTACCCTCCCATCCCCCGCGCGGGTAGAACAGCTCGTCGGCATCGACCGGACGGTCCTGCGACGACACCGGATAGTAGTAGTACCCGTCGCGCTCGATCGCGATGCTCTTGAGCCCGTGGATCAGCGCGTCGATCCGCCGGCGCAGGGCGGCGCGCTCTCGGTCGCCGGTGCTGCGCTGGTAGGCGGTCACATACGCCATCAGGCAGCCGCGTTGCCCCCAAAACTCCGCTACCGGCGGGCGCGGCCGCCGGGTGGGGGCAGGGGGATAGTCGGGTTCGGGGATCCAGCACAGGCCCTGCGCACCCTGATACGAGGCGACCAGCCGTTCGAGGTGGGCATCGGTCTCGCTCCGGTAGTCGCTGCCCGTCATCTCGCGTGCCAGCAGCAGAGCGGAGACGGCGCGGCCGGTGCCGTCGCAGTGGTCCCAGTAGGGGTGATGGCTGAGCACCGGCGGATCGAGCTCGAGCCGGCAGTCGAAGTAGGGAGTGTAACGCAACGCGGGGTCGACGTTGCGGGTCAGCGCGTTGAGGGCAAGCTCGGCGCGCTCCTCGAGATCGAGCGGAGCGACGACACCATCGATCGATGCATTTCCCATGGTATCGGCTACCCTACGCGCGCTGTCGCTCCTGGTCGAGCGGCTCGCGGCGGGCAGCGACACTGCATCTCAAGCAGTGCCGATTGGTGACATCATGGCCGTCGGCACCATAACGCTGGCGTCCAATCGCGGTAGCCGTCAGGAGCTGATCCCTGCGCCGCCATCTGACGATGAGTCCCCGAGGATGAAAAAGGAGCTGCCATGAGCACGCCGACCGACCACGCGGAGTTGCCGCCGCTGGAAGCCGATTACGCGATTTCGGACGTGCAGGTGGAGCAGTTCTGGCGCGACGGCTTCATCGTCCTGCGCGCGGTGCTCAGCCCGCGCGAGATCCAGGCCTACGGGCCCGTGATCCGGGAGACCGCGATGCGTCGCTTCGCAGCCAGGGATATGCAGGCCGCGGCGCACGGCGCATTCCTGCAGACCCTGGGCCTGCGCTTCGACTCC
>JAKZWC010000218.1:0-7169 GCA_047515735.1 Spirochaetales bacterium
CTTGATGGCCGCGATGTCGTAGGCCACGTCGAAGTCGTACGGCATCTTGCCGTTGTCGTAGTTGGTGGCGTAGTCGCGGATCTCTTCGTAGTGCCGCTTCAGGTCCTCGGTGTTGGGTGCGAACCAGGTGTCGGTGCCGAGGCCGGTGGCGATCATGAACTCGCCGGCGTAGATCTGGCCCGCGTCGGTCTCGAAGCGATCCACGTAGTACTTCTCGTTGGGGTCGACCCAGTCCCATGCCTGGCCGGGAATGCCGTACAACGCGGTGAGGACGTTGTCCTTGCCGGGGTCATACTGCCAATTCAGGAACTGCATGGCGGCCTCGGGGTTGGGGCTCTTCTTGGAGATCATGGTCGCCGCGTAGGGGCTGGCGTTGGTCATCACCAGGCCGTTGGCGCTGTTGAAGCCGTTCGGGTGGCTGTAGGTGAGTCCGGGATAGGCGCCGGCCAGCAGCACGCGCTGGAAGTGGATGGTGATCTGCGAGTACCAGCCGATGAATACGGCCACCTTGCCGGTCTTCAGCACCTCGATGTTGTCGTGCTGGATGAACGACTCGCGGAAGATGTAGCCCTTGTCGTACCAGTCCGCCATGGTGGCGACGAAGTCGCGGTAGCCGGCCTGGAACTCGGGCGGCTGCAGGTTGCCCTGCTCATCCGGCCACTTCGAGTAGCCGTACTCGGTGAAGCCGCCGACCAGCGCCATGCGCAGGTCGCGCAGCCTGCCGATCAGGATGATGGCGTCGGGGATCGACTCGCGGATCTTCTCGAACGTCGCCACCGCCTCTTCGAGGGTCTGTGGCTGGGGCAGGTTCAGGTCGCGCAGCATCTTGTCGTTGAACCAGGTGGGATGCGTGTGCCCCATCACGCCGAGGCGCGGGATGCCCCAGATTCTGCCCTCGCTGTCGGTTACGCTCGCCCACTGCTCGGCGGAAAAGGCGCGCTTGACGTTGCGGCCGTACTGGTCGAGCAGGTCGTTGATCGGCAGCGCGACTTCCTTGTAGTCGCCCCAGTTGCCCTGGAACACGTCGAGCCGCTGGTTGGCCGAACCCAGGATCAGGTTGAGCTTGGTGCGTCCGTCCGTGGCCGGCGGCACGTACGCATTCGGCATCACGCCGACGCGCCCGGCGATGTACTGCTGCATCTCGGCCAGCTTCCCGGGATTGCTGCCGTTGGGATCGGTGAGCGCCATGGTGGGCCAGATCCACACCTCCGGCAGCTCGGCGGACGCGGCGGTCGCTCCCTGGTATGCTGCGGCTCGTGACGGAATCAGGCGAAGCTGCTGCCCGCCGTGGCGCGGAGCCGCTGATGGTGGAGACGTTCCCGATCGGCAGCCTGGGCTGCAACTGCTCGCTGGTGTACGAGCGGGACAGCCGGCGGGCGATCGTGATCGATCCGGGGGACGACCCCGAGGCGTTGCTGCAGGCGGTGGGCGACCGCAACCTCAAGGTCACGCAGCTCCTGCACACTCATGCCCACTTCGATCACATCGGCGGCTCCGATGCCGTCAAGCGCCGCCTCGGGACGCCGATCCTGCTGCACCGCGACGACGAGGCGCTCTACCGGCGGCTGCAGGAGCAGGGGCTGCTGTTCGGGATTGCGGTGCCGCCGCCGGGCGAGGTGGACCGGTTCATCGAGGAGGGCTACGAGGTGACGCTGGGCGCGCGCAAGCTGCTCACCACGATCCATACCCCCGGCCACTCGCCGGGGTCATGCTGCTTCTATACGGAGGCAGCATGGTCATTCCGTGACACGAAAGGCGATGAAAATCGACGCACAGACATCGCCGGTTGGGCACCATATCCGGGTCAGGCCACGGGCGAGCCGCTGCTGTTCGCGGGAGATACCCTGTTTCGCCAGTCGGTAGGACGTACCGACCTCCCCGGCGGCGACCCCTACGCCCTGATCAAGTCGATCAAGCAGCGCCTGTTCGAGCTGCCGCCCGAGTCCTACGTCGTGCCCGGACACGGCGAAAGCACCACGCTGCACGCGGAGCAGCGCGAAAACCCGTTCCTGTAGTCAGCCCAGGGGCCGCAGGTCGCGGTCCAGTTGTTCCTTGGCGTGAAGACGGTCCAGGGCGTACTGGACCTGCTCCAGCTCGTCCGGTGCCAGCTCCGCATCGGCGGCCTGAAACCGGCTGAGCTCGCGGTCGATGTGGGGCGCCGCAGGCGGGACCAGTTCCGCCACGGCGATGCGACCCAGGGTGTGCTGAGCCTGTTCGGCAATCAGCCGCTCCACGATCCGGTCGCAGCTGGCGAGCCACCGGCGGAGCTGTGCCACCGGCTCTTGCCCCGCGTCGGCGGCGCCGAGCCGTGCCATGCTCCATTTGCGCAGCAGGCGCCGGCCGCGCTCGCGATGGGCGTGGATGGCGTCGAGACGCGCGTGGTGATCGGAGTAGCCGGCGCCCTCGGGCAGCGGCGCGACGATCGGTTCCAGGCCGTTGCGCCAGCGGATCAACTCCAGCTTGGCCAATTCTCCGGCATAGCGCCGTGCGGCGCGCCCGGCGGCGGCGTCCGCCTTCTGCAGCAGCGGTGACAGGAACGCCGATGCGGAGGACTCGTCCTCTGCCTGCAGGCGGCGCTGCAGATCCTGCACCTGGCGTCGCGTCCGCTCGATTTCGGCCAGCCGCTCGGTGAGCTGGAGCTCGCTGCTCTGCAGCGAGGGCGACCGGCGCCGGTCCAGCAGGATCGCCGCCACCTCGCCGAACATGCCCAGTCCCCAGGCCAGCCCGATCACGCAACCGGCAAGGCAGCCGTACAGCAGGAAGGCGTTGTCCAGCAGGCGGTAGAACACGCTGCCGCCGAGCACTCCTCCGAGCACCGTGGTGAACAGCAGCCACGCCGAGCGGTGGGCGTGGCCGGACTGGTAGGGCCGGTAGGTTCCGCAATTGTTACAGAACCGTTCCGCGGGGGCTACCCAGAAGCTGCAGCTACGACACTGGCGGTACCGCATCCATCTTCACCTAGTTCACCGGTATAAGGGCACCAGTATAGGAAGTCTTCCCGCATCCGCCAACCGCGTGTCGGCGACGCTACGCCCACCACGGATGCGCCGCCCGGACTCAGGCTTCGACGGTGTGGGGACTCTGCTCCAGGCCGAGCCGGTACTCCGCGGCCCACTCCTGCAGCGGCCAGTCGATCCCGTGTTCGGATTCACGGCCACGGCTGTCCTCGGTGGCGCCCAGCAACTGGCGGCCGGCGTCGTCCAGCAGCGCCAGCAGGTCGCGGTCGGGCTGCACTCGGCCGTTGAAGTGGCGCAGGTAGTAGTCGGGCTTGATCCAGCGGTAATGGTAGCCGTACATCACGATCTTCGCGATGTCGCGGCCGAAGTTGTAGCCCGCGGCATGATACAGGCGGTTCTCGAACAGAAACGCGTCTCCGGGGTTCAGGTGCGGTTCCTCGTAGGTGAGCGGGTCGATGCGTCCCTTCGGGATGGGCAGTGGATGATGCCAGGAGTTGCTGTTGGGAACGACCAGCGTCATACCGCTGTCCGGAGTGCTGAAGTCGGTCAGACAGTAGCCGATCTTGAGTCCCACGCGCGGCACGTGAGCGGGTCCGATATCGAGATGCGCGCCCACGTCGCGGTGCCAGTTGCGCTCCGCATCCGGCTTCCGCTGGGGGTGCTTGTAGATCAGCGCGGTATTGGTGATGTGGATGTTGGTGCCCAGCAGTTGCACGATCAACGGCACCGTGGTGGGGTGGGTCGCCAGTTCGATGAGGGCCGGCTCCTGCACCAGGCCGTCGCGCCGGTGCGCGTAGTAGCCCTCGAATTGGAAACCCTCCATCAACCGGTCTCCGGCCTCCAGGAGCCGCTGGATGGCAGCCCCGTCCAGAGCGTCGCGCACGATCAGGTACCCCTGCTCGACAAAGCTGCAGCGCTGCTCCTCGGTGAGAGGCGTATACTCCATACTGAAAAAGAGTACCACGCTTCGACCGTTGCGCCAGCCGCACCCGGGTGCCAACGTGGCCGCGGGCGCGCAGTGACCGACGCCGGTCGACGGAAGTCCCTCGATGCGCCGCTCCCCCGCTACCCGTGGTGGCTGCTCCCGCGGGTTGTTCGTCATCGTCACCGTGTGACAACCAGCGACTTGGTCCCCTGGAACCGGCTGCTGCGCTGCTAGGTGACCTTGCCTACCATGTACCGCGCCGCCGCCGAGCTGGGTTGAAGTGGTTGCTGCCCGATACCGGATTCATGGCGTTCGAGGGAGTCGTGGCCGATAATTAAGCGGAATCAGTTCAGATGCGCATCTAACCTGCGGTCAAGGGGCGCGCTAGCGTCCGTGGTAGGGGTCGGCGGCATCGCGCAGCCCGTCGCCCAGGAAATTGAAGGCCAGCACCGCCAGGATCACGGAGAGGCCGGGGATCATGAGCCAGGGGTGCAGGGCCACCGTGCGAATGTTCTGGGCCTGCCGCAGCAGCACCCCCCAGCTCACTGCAGGCGGCCGTAAGCCGATTCCGAGAAAGCTCAAGACGGTCTCGCCGAGGATGGTCCCGGGCACCGCCAGAGTGACGTTCACGATCAGATAGCTCATGAAGGAGGGCAGCAGGTGCCGGCGAATGGTGTGCGCAGCACTCCCGCCGGCGATCTGGGCCGCCATCACGAAATCCTCCTCCCGCACCTCCAGCAGCTTGCCGCGCACCACCCGAGCCAGTCCGGTCCAGTTGATGATCGAGAGGATGATGGTGATGCCGAAGTAGACGCGCACCGCCGGCCAGTCGGCCGGCACCGCGGCACTCAAGGCCATCCACAGCGGGATGCCCGGGATGTTCTGCAGGAACTCGATGACGCGCTGAATGATCAGGTCGGGAGTGCCGCCGTAGTAGCCGGAGATACCGCCCAGGATACAGCCGAGAATGAAGCTGAAGATTACACCCACCAAGCCGATGGAGAGCGAGATCCGCCCGGCGTAGAGCACGCGGGACCATAGGTCGCGGCCAAGCTGGTCGGTACCGAAGAGGTGAATCAAAGCAGGCTCCTCGACGCCGAAGAAGCGGATGTCGGTGGGGACCAGCCCAAGCAGCTTATAAGGTGCTCCGCGCACGAAGAACCGGATCGGCGCCGGATGGTCCAGAGCGAGACGGTACTCGCGCTGAAAGGTCTCGCGGTTGGTCCGCACGTCGAGCGGGTAGACGTACGGCGCGGTGAACCATCCGGCGCGGAAGATCCTGATGCGCTGCGGCGGTGCGTGGAGGTACTGATTGTGGCGCTCGAAGATGTCGTACGGCGACCAGAACTCGGCAAAGATCGTCAGCACCGCCATGAGCGCGATCACCGCGCCGCCCACCTTGGCCAGCGTGTGGCGGCGGAACTTGCGCCACATGAGGGTCCATTGCGAGGCAACGAAGTAGCCCTCGTCATAGTCGGACGCTACCGATCGATCTACTGCGCGGAGCGGGACCTCGACCTCCGCCATCAGCCCGCGGCCCGCTCCATCCTGATCCGGGGGTCGACCACCACCAGCAGGAGGTCCGAGATCAGCGTACCGATCACCGCCAGGACGCTGAGCAGAAACACGGCGCTGGCGGCCAGGTACATGTCCTGTTGTCGCAGCGCCTCCAGCAGGATGGGGCCGGTCGTCGGTAAGCCGAGAACGATGGCGGTGATGGTGCCGCCGGAGACAATGGCCGGCAGGAGCTGGCCGACGGTGCTGATGATCGGGTTGAGAGCCAGGCGGACCGGATACTTGAAGAGCAGCACGCGCTCGTGCACGCCCTTGGCCCGGGCGGTGATCACGTACTGCCTTCTGAGCTCATCCAGCAACGTGCCGCGCAGGATCCGGATCAAGCCGGCGGTGCCGGCGGTACCGATGACGATCATCGGTATCGGCAGATGTTTGATCAGATTCCACAGCTTGCCCGCACTCCACGGCGCAAGCTCGTACTCGATGGAAAACAACCCACCGACATCCATGTGGAAGTGGCGGAAGAAGATGTACATGAGCACCAAGGCCAGCATGAAGTTGGGCGTCGCAAGGCCGACGAAGCCGAAGAACGTGGAGGTGAAATCGCCAAACGAGTACTGGGGGGTGGCGGAGTAGATGCCAATGGGAATCGCGAGGACGTAGGTGAACAGCAGCGTGGAGAAGGCGATCACCATGGTCAGCAGCACGCGCTCGCCGATCACTTTCATCACCGGCGCCTGATGTTGAAAGGAACGTCCGAAGTCACCCTCGAAGATGATCTTGGAGATCCACTTCAGATACTGCCGGTAGAGCGGGAGGTCGAGGCCGAACTCCCGCTTGAGGATCTCCAACCGTTCCTCGGCGAGGGTGGTGCCGGCTCGTTCCAGGTTATAGATCAGGTTGCTCAGGAAGTCGCCGGGCGGGAGTTGAATGATGATGAACGAGACCACGGAGATCGCGAAGATCGTGATCACCATGTAGATCAAACGCCGGGCTAGGTATCGGCCCATCGCTGTGTTCCTCTTGGCGGCGGGGGAGGCCGCGGCTGGCAGGGTCCGTGCGCCCGGCCCTCGTGCCCGGCGCACGCCATGCTTAACCTATTTCCAGTAGAGCTGGTCCGCCCAGGACTGCACGAGCACATCGCTGACGCCGATACCCGGCCACAGACCCGGTGTTACCACGTTACCGAGGTTGTTCTTGGCGATGACGATCGCGGGCACTTCCCCGACCGCACCAATCCAGTCGAACCATTCCTCGACGTACCAGTCCATGATCTCCTGGCCCAGTGCGCGCCATTCGGGAGAACCGGGTTTGAGGTTGTACCACACATTCGAGTCTTCGCGGATCTGCTTCCAGTCCGCAGTCGGTTCCCGCGCCCTCTCCGGGTACTCCCATCCCACCGGCGCGTCCATGAACAGATAGTTGCTCGGCAGCGACGCGCCTTCCCCCAGGGTGGACGCGATCGCCTCTTTGTGAGAGCGCTCCCAGACCAGCCACGGATTCGCGCCCTGCATCCAGTTCCCGTGGTTCTGGAACAGCTTGCGCTCGCCGGCGAACGGCACCACGGGGTTGGGATGGACCCACGCCATCACTTCCCCGGCAGCCTGCCGCTCGCGAAACAGCCCCCATTCCTCCTGCTTCAGCACCGTCCTGATGCCGACGTCCTCGTAGTATTCCTTGTACAGCTCGAGTTCCGCCGCCGCGCGGTCTTCGCTGAACTCGATCACGAAGGTGAAGCGGGTGCCGTCCCGCAGCAGCCGGAATCCCTGACT
>JAKZWC010000219.1:0-3054 GCA_047515735.1 Spirochaetales bacterium
GGCCCACGGCGGCGGGAAGTCCTGATCAGCCGGTGGCGATCGCCTCGCTGAGCCGACGCAGGTTGTAACACGGCACCCGGCGTACGGGTGGTGTTCCACCTGCCGGTTGCGTTGCAACTACGCCGGGACTATCCTGCGACAGACAGGGAACACGAGCACCATGGCTACGGTCGCACAACGCACCCGGGCGGTCGAGGAGAGAAGCGATCGCCTCGAGACCATTCTGGCCCGCTTCATGGCGCGGACCGACGAGTCCATGGCGCGGATGGACGCATCCATGGCACGGACCGACAACGCCATCGCGCGCCTTGAGCGTGTCGTCGAGCGCATGGAGCAGGAGGGCGCCCGCGAACGGGAGGAAGCAGCCCGCGAACGGCGAGAGATGAACAAGCGGTGGGGCGAACTGGCCAACAAGATGGGTACCGTGGTCGAGGATATCGTGGCACCGAGTGTCCGCCGCCTGGCGCGCGAGGTGTTCGGCTGCGGCGACCTGCAGCGTTTCCTGACCCGCGCTGCCGTCATCCGTAGCGATGACCGCTCCCGCACGCGGGAGTTCGACGCGCTCTACGTGGGGACGCAGGCACTGCTGCTGAACCAGACCAAATCGTCGCCCCGAGCCGAAGATGCGCGAGCGTTCGTGGAGTTTCTGCAGAGCGGCGAGTTCGCGCTCTACTTTCCGGAACATGGCGAGTTGCCGGTCGTACCGGCGTTCTCGTCGTTGAGCATACCGGAAGATATGGTGACGTACCTGACGCGGCACGGGATCTATGCCCTGGCGATGGGAGACGAAGCGATGCAGGTGCTGAACCTGGAAGCGGTGCGCAACCGGCACGCCGCAACCTGAGCCCGCCAGCACACCGCATCCACCTTGCTTGCCGCGGCCCCCGGCGCTACGTTGGGCAACGCGATGGCGCGCACCTCGAAATCCGCCGCCGAGTATCAAGCCAGGCGCGACTTCAGCCGCACTCCCGAACCCACGTTCGACGCGCCAGGGGCGCCCCTCGCGGAGGGCGTCCCGGCGGCCGAGGGCAGCTTCGTGATCCATCGCCACGAGGCGCGCCGGCTGCACTACGATCTGCGCTTCGCGGCGGGCGGGGTGCTGGTCTCCTGGGCGGTCCCGCGCGGTTTCTCCTATGACCCGGCGGTAAAGCACCTGGCGGTCCACACCGAGGACCATCCGCTGCGCTACCGGACGTTCGAAGGGGTTATCCCCAAGGGCGAGTACGGCGCCGGCACCATGCTGATCTGGGACCACGGCACCTACGAAATCGTGAAGGCCCCCGACTTGGCGGCGGGGCTCGCCGGCGGGGAGGTGAAGGTGATCCTGCGCGGCCACCGGCTGCGCGGCGAGTGGCACCTGGTGCGGACCAACGCCGACAAGGACGAGTGGCTGCTGTTCAAGGCGCGCGATCGCTACGCCCGCGACGCCGCCGACACGGCGCCGGTGGTGGATCCGGCTCGCGTGCGGCCGGCGTCCCTGCCCAGGCGTCCGCGCGCCATGTCCGCGGCCGGCGACCACGGGCAGTTTTCCGACCCGGACTGGATCTTCGAGCTGGAGTTCGAGGGGCTGCGCGCCCTCGCCATCGTCGACCGCGATGAGGTGGCGTTCGCCGCGCCGGGCGGGGGGCGCCTGGCTCTGCACGCCGCCGCCGCGGCGGCGGCGCAGGAGCAGTTCGCCGTGGTGCGCGCCGAGCAGGCCGTGCTGGACGGGGTGTGGGTGGCGATGGACGCGAGCGGCCGGCCGGCGCGCGGCGCCATTGCTGCCTGGGCTGCCGGCGGGGAGACCGCGGGTGCGGTTGCGTTCTACGCGTTCGACCTGCTGCACTACGACGAGTGGGACCTGCGGGCCCTGCCGCTGCTGGAGCGCAAGCACCTGCTGCGCACGCTGCTGCCGCTTTCGCCCACCCTGCTGTACGCCGACCACGTCGCCGCCAGCGGCGAGAGTCTCGCCGCCGTGGCGGAGGCCGCCGGCTTCCATGCGCTGGTCGCCAAGCGCGCCGACAGCCGCTACCGGCCCGGGGCCCAGCCCACTTGGCGCACGGTGCCGCTGCAGGCCGCCGCGGAGGCGTGCCGGGTCGACGTGCACACCGCCCTGGCAGACGCGGCGCAGCGCGGCCGTCGCGGCGGGCGGGTCGCGTTCAGCAACCTGGACAAGGTGTACTGGCCCCGTGAGGGATACACCAAGGGCGACCTGCTAAGGTTCTACGAGCAGGTGGCCGAGTTCCTGCTCCCCTACCTGCGCGAGCGGCCGGTGCACATGAACCGCTACCCGGACGGCATCGAGGGCAAGTCCTTCTTCCAGCGCCAGGCTCCCGCCGGGGTGCCGGACTGGGTGGAGCTGGTGGAGGTGGATGCCCGGCACGACCGGCAGTTCATCTGCAACGACCTGCAGACTCTGCTCTACCTGATCAACCTGGGCAGCATCGAGCTGCATCCCTGGCTCTCGCGCCGCGGCAGCCTGGAGCAGCCCGACTTCGCGGTGCTGGACCTGGACGCCAAGGATACCTCCTTCGCCAACGCCAAGCGGGTGGCGCGCACCGCCGGCAAGGTGTTGCGCGGCATCGGCCTGGATCCCTCCCTCAAGACCTCCGGCGCCTCCGGACTGCACGTCTACCTGCCGCTGGTGCCCGGCTACCGCTACGATCAGGTGCGCCTGTTCATGGAGGCGGTGGCGCGCGTGGTGGCCCGCGAGCATCCCGACATCGCCAGCGTGGAGCGGCTGCCGCGCGGGCGCGGCGGCAAGGTCTACGTCGACTTCCTGCAGAACCGCAAGAGCGCCACGGTGGTGCCCCCATATGTGGCGCGCCCGGTGCCGGGAGCCAGCGTGTCGATGCCGCTGGAGTGGGACGAACTGGATGGCGACCTGCATCCTGGCATGTTCACCATCGCCAACACCTCGCCGCTGCTGGCGCAGCGCGGCGACCGGTTTCGCGCCACGCTGACCGAGCAGCAGGACTTCGCCCCCGCCATCGAGCGCCTGCAGGAGTACCTGGCCGCCTGTTGATGGCCGCGGCCGGAGGAGTGTTGCCGTGAAATTCGTTTTCCTGCCGCCCC
>JAKZWC010000220.1:0-13046 GCA_047515735.1 Spirochaetales bacterium
CTGTTCCACCTGCCGAACCACACCGGCGGCCGTTACCGATTCGACGCCGCCGGGCGCACCATGTGTCTGGAGCGGAGCGGAGCGGGGCCGCTCGCCGGAACCCTGGCGATCCGTGCCGACGGCACCCTGGACGGCCTTTCCGCTACGCCTGCCGACACCCCGCTGTACGCATGGAACCAATTCGCATCCTGGCAGGACCTGGACCATGCGCGGGCCGCCAGCGAGTCCACGACACCGTTGGACGACGCGTTGCAGCGGTCCCTGTCGGGCGCGGCGGCGCCGCGCTACGCCGCGCTGGCGGCGCACACACAGGTGCCCGCGGGGAGCGTGACGGAGGTCAGCTTCGTGCTCGCCTGGCACCTGCCGGAGCGGCCGCATGCCGACGAGCGGCTGACCAACCACTATGCCCCGCGCTTTCGCGATGCGCCGGACGTCGCGGCCCGCGCCGCTCGCGGGCGGCAATCGGCGTTGCAATCGATCCTGCAGTGGCAGCGCCTGTGTTTCGACAACTCGCTTCCGGCGTGGCTGCAGGACGCCATGGTCAACAGTCTGGGGACCATGGCCAAGACCGGCATGTGGCTGGCCGACGGCCGCTGGCGCCAATGGGAGTCGTTCTCCTGTCCCAATCTCGATCCGGTGCATATTCAGTTCTATCGCGTGCTGCCCTACGCCTGGTTCTTCCCGCAGCTCAAGCGCAACCAGATGCGCGCCTTCGCCGCGGCACAGCAGCCCGACGGCTACATCCGCGAGAAGATGGGCCACCGCTCCACGCCGCTCGATCATCCACGCGGCCGGATGATGGGCGACGGCAATACCTGCTTCGTCCTGGAGCTGTACCAGGACCACCTGTGGAGCGGCGACCGGGCGTTCCTCGCGGAGCTGTGGCCGGCGGCCAGGCGCGCGCTGCAGTGGCAGCTGCGCCGCGCCGAGCGCTACGGGTTGCCGGCGCGGCTGAACAACAGCTACGACTGGTTCTTCTTCGCCGACAAGGATCTGGCCTCCTACAACGCGTTTCTGCATCTGGCCGCCCTGGAAGCGGGAAGGCGGCTCGCCGCGGCGGCCGGCGACGCCACATTTGTGGACGTCTGCGACTGCGGCCTCGCAGCCGGCCGCGAGGCACTGTACCGGTATCTGTGGACCGGCGAGCACTTCCGCGCCTACTGGATGGAGGCGGGCGAACAGCGCGATGCGCTCCACGCCGATGCCCTGTACGGCCAACTCTGGGCGCAGATCCTCGACCTTGGCGACCTCGCGGAGCCGGACGATCTGCGCAGCCATCTGCGCCGCGAGCGGGAGCTCAACGCGAGTCCCTACGGCTTGAAGGTGATGCAGGGCACCGACTGCGACGATGACCGCTACCCGGAGGTCAAGCGCGGCTTCACCCTGTACACCGATGGTCCGGTCAACAACCTGGTCTGGCAGGCGGGCTCCATCGACTGGTGCGCCCTCAACCTCTACCTGGGCGGGGGCGTGGCGCAGAGCCTCGCCGAGGCGCGCACCGTCATCCAACACTGGCGCGAGGGGCTCAACGACCAATGGGACATCCGCGACCTCACCACCGGGTGGGACGGCCATCCGTGGTGCAACTCCCACTACGCCCGCCAGCTCATGCTGTGGAGCATCCCCCTGGCCCTCTCCGGGCAACGTTACTCGGCCCCGGACGGCCGGCTCAGCTTCGCGCCCGTGGCTCCCGATATGCGGATCCCGTTCTGCACCCCGACCGCTTACGGGGTACTGGATACCCGCACCGGCGCACCGCGACTCGAAGTGTTCGGCGGTGCTCTGCGGGTGGAACGGCCCGTAACCCTGCGCCACGAGGGCGGACAGGTGGCGGTGGAGGTCGTCTCGGCTTAGCCAGCGCGGGCCGCGACATGCTTTGATTCCGGGACCGAACGGGCGGCAGGCCGCGCCTCATTCCTGCAAGGCGTCGAGGATCTGCTGCACCACCGCCGGATCTGTGACCAGGGAAAGGTGGCTGCCTCCCTGCACCGCGATCACCCTGCTCCCTCCGGACTGCAGGAACGCCGCTTCCTCATCGGTGAGGCGTCCGACGACCGTATCTGCGCTGCCGTACACGTAGATCACCCGCTGCAGATCGGTGCCGGCAAGCCGTTCCGTGTAGCGATCATGAGCCGTGGCTCCCACTGTATCTCCTGGTAAACAGGGTAGCCGCTGATGTAGAGGTGAGGATTCTCGAGGAGCGTGTGCGACGGACCGCCTTGCTCGAAGATCCATACCGTAGCGGCGTCGCTGTTGCCGAAGACCCTGAACAGCTCGGTGACGTCAGCCGGCAGAGGGGTCGGCTGGTACGGCGGCTCGGCAACCATTCCTCGACAGCCGGCAGCGAGGACTGCAGCCAGGAGCAGCGGAATGAGCGGCAGGCACCGCAGACGCCGCGTACACCGGCCGGCTGCCGCCGCCATCGTCGCGTCCTTGCGCCGGGGAGGGAGGAGCATGTCGATTGATAATCGAGAACTGAGGACTCGAGCGCAAGCCGGCCGGAACTTGACTGGGTAAACGGGGCCTCCCATTGTTGGCCCGCATGGATGGTGAGTTCGGTCTGCGTGGCGGCGCACCAGCCGCCGGGCTGTTGGACCTCAGCAACGCGAGCGTGGTGCTGCCGGCGGACGCCGGCCCGCGCCTGCAACGTGCCGCCGCTTTCCTGGTGGAGGAGGTGCGGCGGCGCAGCCACCTGACCTGGAGCTTGCTCACCGGTACGGCGGCGGACGACTCCGGCGCCGCAGTCATCCTTGAAGCCGCCGACAGCCACGCTGATCTCGCGGGCGCGCCGGCGCTCACGCCCGGCGCCGACGGCTATCGCCTGTGGACCGGGACGCCCGCGGGCGGGGCCGGGAGCGGCGTCACGATCACGATTGCCGGCAACGACGAGCGCGGCGTGCTGTTCGGCGTAGGGCGCCTGCTGCGCTCCCTGCGGCTGAGTCGCGACCGCGCCCTGCTGCCGGAGCTGGCGCTGTCGACCGCGCCGCGCTATCCGTTGCGCGGGCACCAGCTCGCGTACCGGCCCAAGACCAACTCCTACAGCGGCTGGGATGCGGCGCAGTGGCGCCGCTACCTGCTCGATCTGATCGTCTTCGGCGCCAACGCGTTCGAGATCGTGCCGCCGAACACCGACGACGAACCGGACAGCGAGCATTTCCCGCGCCCGCAGTTGGAGATGATGGCGGAGATCTCGCAGGCCTGCGACGACTACGGCGTGGCACTGTGGATCTGGTATCCGCTGATGGATCCGGACGACTCGGCCGCCCTGGAGGCCGAATGGCGTCAGGTGTTCGCCGCTCTGCCGCGCATCGACGCGGTGTTCGTGCCGGGCGGCGATCCCGGGAACGCTCCGCCGGCGCAGTTGTTCGACCTGCTGGAGCGACTTACCGAGGTGTTGCGCGCGTACCACCCGGCGGCCGAGACGTGGGTGTCTCCCCAGGGGTTCGGCGGCGCCGACGAGGCGGAGTTCTACCGGCTGCTGGCGGCCCGGCCGGCATGGCTCAGCGGCGTGGTGCACGGCCCGTGGATGCAGCTGACCACCGAGGAGTTCCGGCGCCGGGTACCGGCCCGTTACCCGGTGCGGTACTACCCCGACGTGACCCACATGATGCAGTGCCAGTACCCGGTGCCCGATTGGGACGTGGCCTACGCGGTCACCGAGGGACGCGAGTGCATCAATCCTCGTCCGCACCATCAGGCGGCGCTGGCGCGCGCCAACCTGCCGTATACCTGCGGCGTGCTGGCCTACAACGAGGGCTGCCACGACGACGTCAACAAGGCGCTATGGGCGGCGCTGAGCTGGGATCCCGATACGCCGGTGATCGAGGTGTTGCGCGAGTACGCACGGGTGTATGTCGACAGCGCCAGCGCCGATGATTTCGCTCACGGGCTGCTGGCGCTGGAGCGCAACTGGCAGGGACCGCTGGCGGCCAACGGCGGCGTGCTGCAGACGCTGGGCGCGTTCCAGGCCCTGGAGCGCAGCGTACCGGCGCCGGTGCTGCGCAACTGGCGTTTGCAGCAGGCATTGTACCGCGCCTATTACGACGCCTTCGTCTCCCGCCGGTTGCTCCACGAGAGTGCCGCCGAGGCGCGTGCCTGCGACTGGCTGCGCGCCGCTCCCACCCGGGGCGCGCTGCCGGCGCTGGCGCGCGCGGAGGAAGAGTTGGACGCCGCCGCGGCGCACCCGGTAGCTGCCGAGCTGCGCCAGCGCTTGTTCGCCCTGGCGGAGGGGCTGTTTCAGAGCATCTACCTGAAGCTGAGCGTTTCGGCGCACGGCGCCATGCACGTGCGCCGGGGCGCTAACCTCGACGGCATCGACTATCCGCTGAACAACCGCCTGTGGCTCAAGGCGCGGTTCGCGGAAGTCCGACGTGAGCCGGCGGAGGCTGGGCGGCTGGCAGCGATCCGCGAGCTGTTGGCGTGGGACGATCCGGGACCGGGCGGGCACTACGACAACCTCGGCTGCGACGGCCGGGAGCCGCACCTGGTGAGCGGTCCCGGTGCTCCCGAGGACGCCGCCTACCTGCGTTCGGCGCTGCGCGGGTTCGCCCTGCCGTGGGAGCCGGGGCCGGTGCGCACGAGCTGGATCAGCCAGGCGGAGACGCTGGCGGAACGGCCGCTGGAGCTGGCGTATTGCGATCTCGACCCGGAGGCTGCCTACCGGCTGCGCGTGGTGTATGGGACGGAGAAGCCGGGGATCCGGGTGCGCTGCGATGCCGCCGGCGGCGACGGCGAGGTGCACGAGGTGCACCCCTGGATCGAGAAACCGGTGCCGCACCGGCCGCTGGAGTACGCCATACCCGCCGCGGCGACCGCCGGCGGCGAACTGGTCGTACGGTTCCAGCGCCAGCCTTACGTGAGCGGCGACGGCCGCGGCTGCCAGGTGTGCGAGGTGTGGCTGCTCAAGGTGCGCCCGCCGGCAAAGCCACGGCAGGCGATCTTCTACTGAGCCGTAACCGCGGACATGGCGGATGACGGCAGCGCCGCCGTGACAGCGCCCCGGCCGTGTGCCAGACTTCCGGGGCATGCCCGGCGCGCCCCTGCTCCTCGAGGTGGAGGAACTCAGTACCCACTTTCACTATCGCGACTTCGGTACCGTGAAGGCGGTCGACGGGGTGAGCTTTGCGCTCCGGCGCGGGATGACCATGGGGCTGGTGGGCGAGAGCGGCTGCGGCAAGAGCGTCACCGCGCTCAGCATTCTGCGTCTGGTGCCGGAGCCGCCGGCACGGGTGAGCGGGCGCGTCACGCTGCACGCCGCCGACGGCCCGGTGGACCTGACCGATCTCAAGCGTAACGGCCGCGCGATCCGCCGCATCCGCGGCGGCGAGATCGCCATGATCTTCCAGGAACCGATGACCTCGCTCAATCCGGTGCACACCATCGGCGATCAGATCGCGGAGAGTATCATGCTGCATCGCGGCACCACGCGGGCCGAGGCGCGAGAGCAGGCCGTGGCGCTGCTCGATACCGTCGGCATCGACCGGCCGCGCGACCGCGCCGCCGGCTACGCCCACCAGCTCAGCGGCGGCATGCGGCAGCGGGCGCTGATCGCCGTGGCGATCTCCTGCGACCCGGCGTTGCTGATTGCGGATGAGCCCACCACTGCGCTGGACGTGACGATTCAGGCCCAGATCCTGGAACTGCTGCAGCTCCTGCAGCGCGAGCGCACTATGGCGATCGTCATGATCACCCACGATCTCGGCGTGATCAGCGCCGTCTGCGACCACGTTGCGGTGATGTACCTCGGCAAGATCGCCGAGTACGGCACGACCGGCGACGTGCTGGAGGATCCTCGCCATCCCTATACTCGAGGGTTGCTGAGGTCGATTCCGGTGTGGCAGGCACTGGGAAAGCGCGGTGGGCGGCGCCGGATCCAGCCGATTCCGGGCGTGGTGCCGGATCCCTACGAGGCGCCGGCTGGCTGCCCGTTCCGGGAGCGCTGCGCCGAAGCGTGGGAGCGCTGCAGCGAGCTGCCGCCGCTGTTCGAGCCGCACCCCGGCCACCTCGCACGCTGCTGGCTGGAGGATCCCATCGATGGCTGACGCCGGTCCGATCCTCGAAGTCGCGGGGCTGAGCAAGCACTTCAGCGAGCGGCGCCGGCTGTTCAGCGGCCAGCGGACCATCGTCAAGGCGGTCGACCGCGTCACCCTGACGGTGCGCCGCGGCGAGGTGCTGGGCCTGGTGGGCGAGAGCGGCTGCGGCAAGACTACCCTGGGCCGCACCGTGGCCCGTCTCTACCGGGCCACGGCCGGCCGCATCACCTACTACCGCGCCGTCGGGGATGGCGCCGGCGCCGTCACAGAAGTGCCCCTGCACGAGCTGGAAGGCGCCGCTTTGCGAGAGCTGCGGCGCGATATCCAGGTCGTGTTTCAGGACCCGGTCTCCTCGCTCAACGCGCGTTGGGAAGTACGCGCCATCGTCGCCGAACCGCTGCTCCTGCAGGGCCTCGGGCGCCAGGTTGACGTGGATGCGCGCGTTACGACCCTGTTGCGCATGGTGGGACTCTCCCCCGACCACATGCGCCGCTTTCCCCACGAGTTCTCCGGCGGCCAGCGCCAGCGCATCGGTATCGCGCGCGCCCTGGCGCTGGAGCCGAAGCTGGTGATCGCCGACGAGCCGGTGTCCGCGCTCGACGTGTCGATTCAGGCCCAGGTGCTCAACCTGATCGAGGATCTGCAGCGCGACCTGCAGTTCACGGCGCTGTTCGTGGCTCACGACCTGCTGGTGGTGCAGTACATCAGCGACCGCATCGCGGTGATGTACCTGGGGCGCATAATCGAGCTGGCGGCCACCGATGCGCTGTTCGAGCGGCCGCTTCACCCCTACACTGAGGCTCTCCTGTCGGCGGTGCCGGTGCCCTCCATGCGCCGCCGCGGCCGGCGCATCGTGCTCGTCGGGGACGTGCCGTCGCCGGCCGCCATCCCGGCCGGCTGCCCGTTCCATCCTCGCTGCCCGCACGCACAGGCCGGTCTGTGCGACCGCGAGGTGCCGGAGTTGCGCGAGCTGCGGCCGGCCCACTGGGTAGCGTGCCTGCGCGCCGAGGAACTCGAGCTCAGCGGACTCGAGGCACTGCTCGCGGCTCCGTGAGGACGGCACCGCACGGAGGCGTGCCGTAGACGCCGTCGGATACCGCCGGTAGGCTCGCGAGGATGAGCGATTACAGCGGACCATCCCGCCGGCAGACCCTGGTCGCCAGCCTGTGGCCGCCGGCAACCGATGGCGACATCGCCTCGCGGCTGGCCGAGGTGGCGCGCATCGCCTTCCTGGCCGTGGCCGGCAGCGCGCTGCTGGCGGTGTCGGCGAAGGTCAAGGTGCCGCTGGAGCCGGTGCCGCAGACCATGCAGACGTTCGTGATCCTGGTTCTCGGAATGGCGGGCGGCTGGCGCCTCGGCGGACTGACCGTGCTGCTCTATCTGCTGGAGGGAGCGGTCGGGTTGCCCGTGTTTGCCGGCACCCCGGAGAAGGGGATCGGCCTCACCTACATGGCCGGCACCACCGGCGGCTACTTGGTGGGCTTCCTGCTGGCCACGGTCTGCGTCGGCTTCCTGGCCGAGGCGGGCTGGGGCCGCAACGTGCTCGCGACCGCCGCGGCGATGCTGATCGGCAACGTCATCATCTACATTCCGGGCCTGTTGTGGCTCGGCTCCGTTGCCGGCTGGGACAACCCGATTCTCGCCTGGGGCCTGACTCCTTTCATCCTGTTCGACCTCGTCAAGCTGGTCTGGGCGGCGCTGTTGCTGCCGGCCGCCTGGCGGCTGCTGCGGTTGGGCTGAGTATCCGCTGCCGGCGTGTTGCAGCACGCGGTGGCGCACCTTAGGATGCCGCGTAATGCAGCTACCACAGGACTATGCGGAACGCGTCTACGCGGGCGTGTTGGGAAAGATCATCGGCGTCTACCTGGGGCGCCCGTTCGAGGGCTGGGAGTACGCGCGTATCGAACGCGAGTTGGGTGAGATCACCGACTACGTGCACGAGCGCTTCGGCGTGCCGCTGATCGTCACCGACGACGACATCTCGGGTACGTTCACCTTCATTCGGGCGTTGGAGGATTTTGCCGGCGGCGCCGACCTCAGTGCCGCCGACATCGGCCGCACCTGGCTCAACTACCTGATCGAGGAACGTACCGTGCTGTGGTGGGGCGGCCTGGGCAACTCTACCGAGCACACCGCCTACCTGCGCCTGAAACACGGCGTGGAGGCGCCGCGCAGCGGTTCCATCGCCCTCAACAGCAAGGTGGTGGCCGAGCAGATCGGCGCGCAGATCTTCATCGACGGCTGGGCCATGGTCGCTCCCGGCGATCCCGAGTTGGCCGCCGCGCTGGCGGCCAAGGCGGGTAGCGTGAGCCACGACGGCGAAGCGGTGTACGGGGCACAGGTGCTGGCGGCGATGGAGGCGGCGGCGTTCGCCGAGTCGGACATCGACACCCTGCTGGACACTGCGGTGCGCTTCATTCCCGCCGATTCGGTGATCACCCGGCTGATCGCCGACATCCGCGACTGGCATGCCGACGACGGCGACGACTGGCGCAAGGGATTCGGCCGCGTGCAGGGCACCTACGGCTACGATCGCTACGGCGGCAACTGCCACATGGTTCCCAACCACGCCATCATCATCCTGGCGCTGCTCTACGGCGGCGGCGACTTCGCCCGTTCGCTGATGATCGCCAACACCTGCGGCTGGGACACCGACTGCAACTCCGGCAACGTCGGCTGCCTGCTCGGCATCCGCGGCGGGCTGAAGGCGATTGATGCCGCCACGGCGAACGGCAATGGCGCCGGCAAGTGGCGCGGCCCGGTGGCCGACCGGCTCTACCTGCCCACCGCCGACGGCGGACGCTGCATCACCGACGCGGTGCAGCAGTCGTACCGCCTGATCAACCTGGGCCGCGCTCTGCAGGGACTGGATCCGCTCGCGCCCAAGCAGGGGGCACGTTATCACTTCTCGTTGCCCGGATCGGTGCAGGGGTTCGAGCCTGGTGGTGCGGCGGCGTCCGTGGTCAACGACGGCGGCCGGCTGGCGGTGCCGTTCGAGGGCGTCGATGCGACGCACGGCGCCGGCGCGTCGACCGCCACCTTCATTCCCATGGACGCCGACAAGGTGGGCGGCTACCAGCTGCTCGCCTCGCCGACCCTCCACTCGGGACAGCGCATCCGCGCGCGGGTAGACCTCGACGCCGCGGCCAGCGGCGCCGTGGCCTGCCGCCTGTGGGCGAAGGTGGTACGCGCCGACGATGACACGGAAAAAGTCGCCTCCGATCCGGTGGAGCTGGCCCCCGGCGCCGGCGCCGAGCTGGCTTGGGAGATGCCCGATACCAACGGCCATCCGGTGACCCGGGTCGGCGTATCGGTGTCGTCCGCCGCCTCCGGCGGAGCCGCCGCTTCGGGCACGCTCTACCTCGACTCGCTCACCTGGGACGGCGTGCCGCGCGCCAACCTGTCGCGGCCGAGCGGCGCCGAGACCGAGCGTCGGAAGGGCAGGGCGCAGACGTGGTGGGGGCGCGCCTGGGTGAACGGCTGCTCCACCTTCTGGGCCAAGGACTGGGCGGAGCCGATCCGGCTGATCCAGAACGAGGGCGTGGGGCTGGCGTTCCAGGGCGGCGAAACCTGGACCGACTACCGGGTGACAGCCACGATGCGCATCCACATGGGCACGGCGGGCGGCATCGGCGCGCGTGCCGGCGGCATGCAGCGCTACTACGCGCTGTTGATCGGGGGCGACGGCATGGTGCGCCTGGTCCGCCACGTCAACGGCAGCGTGGTGCTCGGCGAGATGCCGCTGGTCGGTGCGCCTGACGAGCGGCACCGGCTCACCCTTGAAGTGGACGGCTCCACCATCCGCGGCCGCGTCGACGACGGCCCGGCCATCGAGGCCACCGACGACGCTTTGCGCGGCGGCGCGGTGGCGCTGATCGGCGAGGAGGGCCGCTTCGAGTACTGGGAGGTCGCTATCGCTCCGCTGTAGCGGCGCTGTTCAGCGCCAGTCGCTGAGCGTGTTCAGCTCGCCGCGTTCTTCGTCGCTCAGGCGGTAGCCCGCGGCGCCGAGCGACTCGCGGAGCTGCTCGCTGTTGCGCGCGCCGACGATCGGGGCGGTGATCAGCGGATCGCTCAGCAGCCAGGCCAGCGCGGTCTGGCCGGCGCTCTTGCCGTGCGCGGTCCCGATCCGCTCCAGCGCCGCTACCACCTGCGTGGTGCGCTCGGTGTGATACGTGCGCATCCCGGCGACCTCCGCCGCGCGGGTGTCTGCCGGGATGTGGGCCGGATCACGGTACTTGCCGGTTAGCATGCCGCCGGCCAGCGGGCTGTAGGGGATGACGCCGAGCCCGTAGCCGCGGACCAGTTCCGCCAGGTCGCGTTCGAACTCGGCGCGCTGCAGCAGGTTGTATGGCGGCTGCAGGCACTGGTAGGCGGCCAGGTTGCCGGCGTCGCTGCGCCACAGCGCCTCCAGCAGCCGCCACGCGCTGTAGTTGGAGCAGCCGAGGTAGCGCACCTTGCCGGCGCGCACCAGGTCGTCCAGGGCGCGCATGGTCTCGTCGATCGGCGTGTTCGGGTCCATCTCGTGGGTCTGGTAGAGATCGATGTAGTCGCAGCGCAGCCGGCGCAGGCTGCCCTCCACCGCGTCCATGATGTGGCGCCGCGACAGGCCGGAATCATTCGGATGGGGGCCCGTCGGGAAGCGGCACTTGGTGGCGATCACCAGTTGCTGCCGCTTGCCGGAACTGCGCAGCCAGGCGCCGAGCATTTCCTCCGAGCGGCCGGCGTAGCTGCCCTCGGCCCAGTACGAGTAGATGTCCGCGGTGTCGATGAAGTTGCCGCCGGCCTCCACGTAGGCGTCGAGCAACGCCCCGCTCTCGGCATCGCCGGTGTGCCAGCCGAAGGTGGCGGTACCGAGGGCGAGCTCCGACACCTTCATCCCGGTAGTTCCCAGGCGCCTATATTCCATGGCGCTGAGCTTATCCGATCCTCCTCGTAGGGTCCGCAGGCGTGGCGTGACGCCCCGCCCCCTGCCGCGTTGACAGCGACGGAACGACGCACGTACCGTTTCGCGCAGCAGGATGAGCGTGGGCTGGCCGGCAGCGGAGGCGAACGGGGAGCGGGACGGAGTGCTCGACTTCCCCTGCAGCGTGCAGCGGTTGACCGACGGCAACACGCTCATCGCGGACGCCGGCGACGAGCTGGGCGAGGGCAGCGAGATCCTGGAGGTGAACCCGGCAGGAAAGGTGGTGTGGCGCTTCGGCGCCGGACTGGCCTTCGCCCACAGCGCCGAGCGGCTGGCGGACGGCGCCACGCTGATCACCGACACCGGCAATCATCGCCTGCTGATCGTCGCCCGAGACGGGAGCGTGCGGCTGGATTCGGGCCAATGGGGGAGTCTCTCGGACGGCTCCTGTCTTGACTATCCCAACGATGCCCATCAGCTCGACGACGGGACCTTTCTGGTCACCGATCGCAACCAGGACCGGGTGCTGATCGTAGATGCCGCGGGCCGGGTGCGGTGGAACCTGCGCAGCCCTGCCATCCACCATCCCCACAACGCCGACCCGCAGCCGAACGGCAACATCCTGCTGGCCGCTTCCGGCAGCAACCGGGTGCTGGAGATCGACCGCGCCGGGGTGGAGGTTTGGAGCTACGGCGACGCACAGCCGGGCCTGCTGGACTTCCCGCGCGACGCCGACCGGGTGGCCGACCAGCGCGTGCTGATCACCGATTCGCGCCACCATCGGGTGCTGGAGGTGAGCCCCCTGGGCGAGGTGGAGTGGCAGTTCGAGGTGGACTACTACGCCAGCTTCTACGAGGCGGACCGCCTGCCGGACGGCAATGTCCTGATCGCCGATCAGCACCATCATCGAGTGCTGGAGGTGGACCGCTCCGGGAACATCGTGTGGTCGTTCTGCAACCACCGCCCGCGCGTACCCACGCTGGCGCGGCTGCACAACGGCGCGCTGGCCGACCCCGACGCGGCCGGTGTGCCGGCGGCCTGGTACGTCTACCGCCGCTTCGCCGAGGGGGCGGGAGCGTTCGCCCGCGGCGCCGACGGCGCGCCGGGACTGGCCAACGGGGGCAGCGGCGCGCTGTTCCTGGCGCAGCGGGTGGCGGTGGAGCCGGGACGCCGCTACACCCTGACCGGGGCGTTGCGCACGGAGCAGGTGGCCGCTGCCGCCAGCGCCCACTTGCAGCTCTACTTCCTGGACGGCCAGGGCGGGGCGCTGTGCAGTGCCGCCGCGGCGCCGCGCAGCACGCCGCTGCGCGGGAGGGTACCATGGCGCGATGCCGGGGTGAGCGCGCACGCGCCGACCGCGGCGCGCGCGGTGGAGGCGCGGGTATTCGTGGGCGGCGCTCCGGGTCGGGTGTTCGCCCGCGACCTGCAGCTGAGGGAGGATTGAAGTTGAGCAACAGCACGAGGACGCTGTATCTGCTGCGCCATGCGAAGGCGAAGGCGCCGAGTCTGGAGCAGCGCGACGCCGAGCGTAAGCTGACCGGCCGCGGCCGCCGGGCCGCGGCCGCCCTCGGGAGTCGCTTCGCCGCGCTGGGACCGCTGCCCGAGCTGGTGGTGACCAGTCCGGCGGCGCGCGCCGCCGCCACCGCCGCCGAGTGGGCGCGGGAGGCGGGCTTCCCCGTGGACCGCATTGTCCGCGACGAGAGGATCTATGAGGCGCGGGTAGGCACCCTGCTGGCGCTGATCCACGACCTGGACGAGAGTCTGCGGTCGGTGCTGCTGGTCGGACACGACCCGGCCTTCAGTGAGCTGGCCGGCCAGCTCGCGGGACGCTATCTGGCACTGCGCACCTGTGCCGTGGCGGTGTTCAGAATCAGTTGTCCCTGGACCAGCACCTCCGCTGCCGGCGCGCAACTGCTGCGCGTCGAGCGCCGCGACTGACCCGCGGCCTGCGAAGGCCGTCGCCGGACACCGCCAGAGGCGCGCGTCCGACCGTGTGCCCGGCACGACTCCGCCCGGCCCGGGAGATTCAGGCGCGGGTCAGATGGGCGTGGCCGAGTTGCGCCACGGTGGGGCAGCCGAGCAGCGCCATGGTGCGCGCCATCTCATCGGCC
>JAKZWC010000221.1:0-3681 GCA_047515735.1 Spirochaetales bacterium
TCGCACCTGGTGGCGTGCCACCTCCACCGCCAGCTCTCGCTGCGTACCTTCGCCGATTGACCGGCGCCACCGGCACTTGGTCAGCGGACGTCTACGACTACCCGATGAACCCATTCATCTACAACGACGGCACCAGCTACCTGTACATGAACCACAACAAGGAAGTGGACTTCAACGCCAACAAGCCGGAGTGGCGTGAGGGCCTGCGTTACATGCGCCGCCTGTACGCACAGGGGCTCGTCGACCCGCAGGCGTTCACGCAGAACCTGGATGCCGCGCGCGCGGTGACCAACACCGAGCCCTACGTGGTCGGCTCCTACACCGCGGGCCACAACCGCATGTTCCCGCGCAACGACGACCTGTGGCCCCAGTATCGGGCGGTACCGCCGCTGATGGATCCCACGGGTCTGCGCCAGACCGCCTACTGGCCGTCCGGCGTCGATCGGGGCAAGTTCGCCATCACCGACAGGGCGAGCGACATCCAGGCGCGCAAGGCGATGGAGATGGCCAACTATGCGTATACCGAAGAGGGAACGATCCGGGAGATCTGGGGCATACCGGTCAACTCCGAGGGCGTCGTCAACTGGCGCTATGCCGAGGAGGGCGAGTACGGCCTGAACGGCAAGCCGGGCATCGTCTGGGGTGCGCCCCATGCCTGGGGCGACACGCCCCGCCAGGACGCCTGGATGATGGAGCTGATCTTCTGGCACTTCGACCTGTTCAACGGCTGGGTGGCCGATCAGGACATCACCAAGGTCGAAGGCTATGAGCGGTTCCTGGTCCTGGAGAGCGACAAGTACATTCCGCACGTGCCGGCTCCTGACATGCGCGTGCCGATCGGCCGCGGCACTTCGGGCGGCCTCTACTTCCCCGAAGAGGTGGCGCAGCGGATCGCCCAGATTCAGGCCGAGGTCCAGACCTACGTACGGCAAAACATGGCTGCATTCATCACTGGCCAGAAGGATCTGGACACCGAGTGGGATGCTTACGTTGCCGGCCTCGAGGCACTGGGTATCCAGGAGTACGTGGACACCTTCCAGGAGGCGATGGACGCCGCGGCCGCGCTGCAGTAGCTGACCGGTCCATCACCTTCTTTTCTGTCGTGAGGCCGTTCCGCGTGGAACGGCCTCACTTTTTTCAGGTGTGTTCGGCTTTGGCTTGACGGGTGAGTTCGGCTATGGAATAGCGTCCCGGCGGGACGCCGTCGTGGGCCATCTCTTCGGCCCGCCGCCACAGCACTTCGTTGCAGGGCGCGGAAATGCCGAGCAGGCGCCCGAGTTGCACCACCTCGCCGTTGAGGAACTCGCTCTCGATGCTGCCGGCGCCGCGCATCAGGCTTTGCCACGACGATCCGCCGCGGCGCGGCGTACCGTGGTCCCCGGGCCAGCGATCGCTTCCGCGATAGCGCCCCTTGCGGCGGACGTCGAACTCCTCGCTCTCCTCGAAGTCGACGCCGGCGGCTCGCCACACCCGGCGCGCCTCGTCGCGGGCACGCGCCATGAAGGTTTCGGCTCCGCGCTGACTGCCGGTGATGGCGGCTACGGCGTTGGCCAGGTTACCCAGGCACTTGGCGCCCTTGGCGCGCATCACGGTCGGGTTGACCGCGGCTGCGAAGCCGGCGGCGGCCAGATCCTCGACCACGCGCGCGCAGAGCCCGTCGGTACCCACGGGGTAGCGGCCCACCTCGAGGTACCCGTAGTGGCCGACGCGGGCGTTGATCACCTCGCCCGGCTCGAGATAGTCCCCCGGCACGAACACCACCGCACCGTACACGGTTGGAAACACCCGTTGCGCGTGGGACTCGTTCCAGATGGCGTTCTGGCAGCAGACGATGGGGAGATCGTGCGGCGCTCCAGCGGCGCGCAGTTCGCCCAGGGCCGCCGCCGTGTGCTGCGCCTTGCAGGTGAGCAGCACCACGTCGTCTTTGCCGAACGGCGCGGCTTCGGCAACCGATGCTGCCGCCGGCACGCCGATCCGGTAGTCGGCGTCGCCAGTAACCAGACGCAGGCCGCCGGCCCGAATCGCCGCTACGTGCGCCGCGCGCGCGATCAGCACCACCTCGCGCCCGGCGCGATGCAAGTGCCCGCCGAGCGTGCACCCGATCGCCCCCGCACCCAGAATCACGTATCGCATCGGTTCACGGACTGACAACGACTGTTCCGTTCTTGCCGACTGCCACATGGTAAGTGCCGTGGCGAAGCAGCCTCGCCCTCGCGGACCAGACGCCAAGCAGCGCCGGCGCCCTGGTCCGGCGACAGTCCCGCCGTCGTACGGTCCAGATTACGAACTCGCTTCATGGACCTACCGTAGCCCGCAGCGGGCTGTAGTCACCAGAGGTGTCGTGGACGTAGACGAGACGCCGCCATTCGATCAGGATATGGAGGATTGTGCCACAGCCTGAGCTGTTTCCGACAACTTCGGTTTCGCGAAAGGATGCCGGCGCCTATTACACACCGGACCATGTCGTGTGGAGCCTGGTTCGGTGGGCTGTCCGTTCGGAGAGTGACCTCTTGCTCGACCCGGCATGTGGCGATGGCCGGTTTATCGCTGCCCACCCGCACAGCGTCGGCGTCGAACGAGACTGCCAAGCTGCCGCCGTGGCGAAAGAGCGCTCGCCTTCGGGCCGCGTCCACACCAGCGATTTCTTTGATTGGGCGGCAGAGACTTCGGAGCGTTTCGATTGTGCCGCCGGTAATCCCCCATTTATTCGCTACCAGACGTTCCGTGGCGAGGTGCGCGCACGGGCTCGCACGCTTTGCGCCGAGCTTGGCGCTGAGTTCACCGGGTTGACCGCATCCTGGGCGCCATTTCTGCTGGTAACCGCCAGCCTGTTGCGGCCGGGGGGACGCATGGCGTTTGTCGTACCTGCGGCAATAGGGCATGCTCCGTATGCGGCCCCACTCCTTGAGTTCCTCATCCGCAGTTTCGCTACGGTGCAGATCGTTGCCGTACGTGAGAAACTGTTTCCTCAACTCTCGGAGGATTGCTGGCTGCTTTATGCCGACGGACGCGGTGGCGCGACCGAGAAAATCCGATTCTCGGTAGTTGATTGGTTCGTACTGTCGTCGGAACCCCCACGTCAAGCAGTCTCCGTTCCAGTGGTGGAGTGGCGACGGCTATGGAATCGTCGTCTGCGTCCGTACCTGCTTAGTGACAACGTGCGAAGGCTGTATCAAGAGATCGCCACCCGCAAGGATTCCAGATTGTTTGGCGACCTGGCCGCGATCGGAATCGGCTATGTGAGCGGAGCTAACCGCTTTTTCCACCTGCGGCCGTCTGAAGCCGAGTTGTGGCGTATTCCCACAGACTTCCTGCAGCCAACTGTGCGCAATGGCAGAGTGTTGCCGGATGGAGAATTGACCGTAGCGACGATTGAACGGTGGTTGCGCCGCGATGAACCCATGATGCTCCTGCGAGTACCCAAAGATGCGGAACTGCCTCCAGGGGTTGCAAACTATCTCGCAACCGAGCAGGGCAGGCGGGCTCGACAAGCCTACAAATGCCGAATGCGGAATCCCTGGTACTCGGTGCCAGACGTGAAAGTCCCCGATTTCTTCCTGACTTACATGTCAGGGCGAGCGCCAAGCCTGGTCCGGAACTCCGCGTCGGCAACTTGCAGCAACGCGATACACGCCGTCCGTGTACACCATGAGGATGACGTGGATCTGATCACTCGCCGCT
>JAKZWC010000222.1:0-4176 GCA_047515735.1 Spirochaetales bacterium
GCACTCAGCGTGACCGCTACGCCGCTGTGGTCGATCTCAGCAAGGCGCAGGGCGAGCGCCGCCGAACGCGCGCCCGCCTCCGCCTCCACCACGGAGCGGTGGACGGCGAGGCCCGCGGCAACTGCGTCGCCGATGCGCAGCCCCTCCTGTGCGTCCGCCGCCAGCGCCGCGGTCAGGCAGAGCAGGACCGGCAACCAGCGACCAGGCGTCACTCCATCCCCGGAAGCTCGAGGCCGGCGGCATCCTGGAGCCGCAGCCAGGCGAACCAGGCCGACCAGCGCGCGGCGCGCTGGGTATTGATTGCCGCGACCAGATCCGCCTGCGAGCCGTCCAGGTCGGACTGGGTAATCATGCCGGCGCCGAATTGCTCCTCGGTGCGGCGCGTCCGCTCCAGCTGCAGCGCGAGCTGCAACTCGCGCAGCGTCACGGTGCCGTAGGCCTGCTGCGCAGTTGCGAAGGCGCTGGCAGTGGCGGTCTGCAAGTCGAGGGCAGTGTTCCCCAGTCCCGCCTTGCTGCTCTCCACGGTGTTGGTCGCCGTCTCCAGATCGAGCCGGGAGGTTTCCTCGGCGGCGAGCAGGTCCAGGTTGATCTGGTCGATTTCCAACTGCTGTGCGGCGTGGCGGTGCTCCGCGCGCCGCGCGGTGGCGTCCGAGTAGCTGTCAGACGTCCCCAGCTCCGGCCGCTCCGGCGGCTCCGAGGCGAGCACGGCCGCGGCCAGAGCCCCGACCTCGAGGCCGCTCTTCTCCACTAGGTTCGACAGCGTGTTGAAGCGCCTCTGGTTGCGTGCGCTCGCCAGATTCAGATCAGCGGTCAGCGCTGCCACCTCTGCCTGCAGCTGCTGCGTGGCGCCGGTAGCGCCTACTTCGACCCGGGCGTTCGTCAATTGCAGGTCGAGCTGCGCCAGTCGCAGGCGTTCTTCCAGCAGGCTCACCTCCTCATTGGCCTGCTGCAGGTCCACGTAGGCCTGGGCTATGGCCAGCAGTTCGCGCACCGTCCCCTGACGAACGTTGAGCTGTGCCCGCTCCCACTGCAGGGTCGCCGCCATCTGATCGAGGCGCGCGTCCGAGGCTGCCGAGGCACGGTCGAACGCGACGCGCGCGTTCTCCCGTTGCAGCGCCAGAGACGCCAGTTCCGGGTTTGCCGTTTGCGCGGCGGTCACGATCTGTACCAGCGTGAGGGTGTCGGTCTGCGTCTGAGCCGCTGCCGGCAGCGTGATCGCCAGCAGACAGACCAGGGCGGGTAGCGCAATGCGAATGTTCATGTGATTTCCTCCAATAGAAACGGCGGCAGGAGCGTCGCGATCGGATCTCGCAGTGCCAATGCCGCGACTCCCCGTTGCTCGCCGCGGCAGGTCCACGGCACCGCATGGCACTATCGGTGTGCCATTCGCCAGTATACCGGCTCGATTGGGCGGCACCGGTGTAAATTCGATCAATTCTCGGTAGACATCCCTGACCAAACGCAGCCCGCCACGGAGTGAAGATGATCGATTCCCAGGAGTCGATGCCGATCGCCGAGCTGAACCGACTGGCGGAAGTCTGCCGGGCGCTGATGCTTGGCTAGTAGGGCCAATGCAAAGAGCCCCGCGCAGGGCGGGGCTCGGTATCGGTCAGCGGGTGGCCGCTGTGTCAGGCGCCGCTGGTTACGGCGATCTGCTTGGGCTGCGCCTTGGCCGACTTGGGGACGGTCACGGTCAGCAGCCCATCGCGAAAGCGGGCGCTGATCTGCTCGCCGTCGACATCCTGCGGCAGCGCGAAGGAGCGCTTGAAGGCGCCGTTGCGCCGCTCGCGGATCACATAGCCGTGCTCCTCGCGCTCGCTCTCCTGCTCCTGCCGCGAGGCGATGGTGAGCAGGTTGTGCTCCACGTCGACGGTGAAGTCCTTCTCGGTGAGACCCGCCAGCTCGGCCTCCAGGTGGTAGCCGTCGGCTTGCTCGCGCACGTCGACGCGGGGCGCGGCGGTGGCGGGCCGGTTCCAGTCCTGAAACAGGGAGTCGAACCAGCGGTCGATGTTCACCGGCGAAGGGCGATAGGTAACCAGGCTTCTCATGTCGTTCCTCCTATGAGTTTGGTCTGCACCAACTATTAAGCAGCAACCATGCCAACTGCTCCCGCCTCACATTTCTGGCCGTTCTACGGCGTTTTCTGGGGCTTGGTCGTCGCATACAGGCGGACCCGTGGGTCGAAACGACCCACGCGCCGGAAACCTGCCTCTGGCTGGGTAGCTTTCACCCAGCGGCGCCCCTGGTAGCGGCGAATCTGTTACCAGTAGCGCATGGCGTCGGCGAACAGGGCGCCCAGATCGGTCTCGGAGGCCGGGCGCGGCGCCAGCTTGGTGACCCGGTGCTGCGGCACGGTCCCCGCTACCAGCGCCGGAATGTGCTGTTCCGTGAACCCGACCGCGGCCAGCCCCGCGGGCATGTCGACGGCGCGCATCAGGTCGATGATGGCAGCGGCGAGGACCTCCCCCGCGGCCGCCGGATCGGCGCCGTCCACCTCGGCGCCCATCAGGCGCGCGGCGCGCAGGTGGCGCTCCGGACCGGCACCGCCGGTGAAGCGGAACACCGCCGGGGCATTGAGAATCACCGACATGCCGTGGGGCAGCATGGGGTGGTCGTCCGGGTAGCCGGAGGGATGGTAGCCCGCGCCCGCCGTCTGCCGGCCCGCCACCATGCTGGACACCGGGTAGGACATGCCGTGCGGCAGGTGCACGCCGGCGTTGCCGAAGCCGTAGCCGGCGAAGGTGGCGGCCAGCAGCATGGCGGTGCGCGCCTCGCCGTCGTCCGGGTCGCGCATCGCCCGCACCAGGTATTGCGCGACCAGTTCGATGGCGCGTTCGGCCCACAGATCGCTGATCGGATTGGCGCCCTGGTAGGCGGGGCGTAGCGCCGGCTCCGCCGGCGCCTCGCGCGCCGTGTAGGGGAGCGCGGTGAACGACTCGACGGCGTGGCAGAGCACGTCCAGCCCGGTGCTGGCGGCCACCACCGGCGGCAGGGTGCGGGTGTTGTCCGGATCGACGATGCCGAGGGTAGGCCGCAGCGCGCGATGGGCGATTCCGGTCTTGGCGCCCATCTCCAGGTAGTCGAATATCGCCACGCCGGTGGTCTCGCTGCCGGTGCCGGCGGTAGTAGGCACCGCCACCAGCGGCTTGAGCGGCCCCGGGACCGGCTCGCCTCGGCCGATCGGGTGATTGACGTAGGTGAGCAGATCCGCCGGGTAGGTGGTGTACAGGTTGGCCGCCTTCGCAGTGTCCATGCTGGAGCCCCCGCCCACCGCCGCGAACCCGTCGCAGCGGCTCTCGCCGGCGGCGCGGATCGCCTCCTGGAACGACGCGTCGCTGGGCTCTACCCGGGTCTCCGCATAGCACACCGCGTCGACACCCGCGCCGCGCAGCGACTCGCGCGCCACCGCCACCGGCTCCGACTGCGCCATCACCGGATCGGTAACCAGGAACGCGCGCCGCACGCCGAGAGCGCGCATCTCGAAACCCAGCTCGCGGGTGGCGCCGGCACCGAACTTGATGCGCGCCCCTTCCATGTTGAGGATCGTCTCAGTGGCCATGTCTGTGCGCTCCACGATGCCCGGTTCGGCCGCTGCGTGACTATCCCTTGATGCCGGACATCACCACGCCGCGGAATCGAGTGATGGAACGGTCGGTGAACGATGCCTGCCACCGCGCCGAGAATGCAGGCGGCAAGAAAAAGAGCCCCGGACGGGCCGGGGCTCCTGGTATCGGATGAGCGGGTGCCTTGCGGCGTAGTGCCGTTCAGGCGGCGCCCTTCAGCTTGCGGCGTAGTGCCGTTCAGGCGGCGCTCTTCACCGCGATCTGCCGGGCTTGCGCCTTGCCGGTCTTGGGCACCGTCAGGGTCAGCAGGCCGTTCTTGAAGGTGGCGCTGATCTGGTCGGCGTCGACATCCTCCGGCAGGGCGAACGAGCGCCGGAAAGCGCCGGAGCGCCGCTCGCGAATCACGTATCCGTTCTCCTCGCGCTCTTCGCTGTGCTCCTGCTGCGAGGAGATCGTGAGCAGGTTGTGCTCCACGTTGACGGTGAAGTCCTTTTCCGTCAGGCCGGGAAGCTCCGCCTCCAGACGGTAGGCGTCAGCCTTCTCCTGCACGTCCACGATCGGTGTGGTCGCTGCGTAGCTTGGATGTCCCGAGTTCTGAAACGCGCTGTCGAAC
>JAKZWC010000223.1:0-2647 GCA_047515735.1 Spirochaetales bacterium
ACCCCCGATCCGGTGCGCCCGCACCGGTCGTGGTGGCGCCCGGGCAGCCCGTTCCCGGTGACCACCCGCAACACCATGGCATTCGCCACCGGCGACGTGGACAACGACGGCCGGCTCGAACTGTTCGCGGCGGACATGAGCCCCTACCGCTCGGGTGCGGACATCGACGAGGCCTGGGGGCCGCTGCTGCAACCGGGCGGAGCGGCGACCCCGGTGGGCGACGGCGTCCAGGCCGCGGCCAACGTGCTCCAGAACCGGCAGGAGGACGGCTCCTACGTGGACACCGCCGGCCGCTCCGGGGTGGCCGCCACCGGCTGGAGCTGGTCGTCGCAGTTCGGGGACCTGGACAATGATGGCGACCTGGACCTGTACGCCGTCAACGGCATGGTCGGCGACCCGTTCCGCAAACTGGAGAACGCCGAGCTGGTCGAGGAGAACCAGGCGCTGCGCAACCTGGGCGGGGGGCACTTCGTGGCCGCTCCCGAATGGGGCCTGGGCGCCACCGAGAGCGAGCGCGGCATGGCGCTGGGCGACCTCGACCGCGACGGCGACCTGGATGTCGTCGTGAACAACTACCGGGCGCCGTCGCTGCTGTTCGAGAACCGCCTGTGCGGCGGGGCGAGCCTGCAGGTGGACCTGGTCTGGTCCGGCACGGCCAACCGGTTCGCGATCGGCGCCTCTTTGCGGCTGGACACCGGCCCGCGGCCATGGTGGTCGGCGAGGATGACTTTCCCGACGTGGTGCTGGAGGTGGATCACACCACCGACGTACACCGCGGCAAGCTCGCGCTGTACGAATCGTGGGGATTCCCGGAAGTGTGGGTGGACGTGCCGGACGCGCCGTCGCCGAGCCGGCCGCACCGGCGCCGCTCGGGGCTGACGATTCACCTGCTGGAGCGTGGCCGATTCCGGGTTGCGGCCGAGAGCCGCGCGCTTCCCGGCTGGCGGGCCGAAGAGATTCACCTGGCGCTGAACGAGCCGGGTTAGGTGGTCGGCAGCCCGAAACCCAGGAAACTCAGCGATTCTCCCGGGTGGGCGTTCACCGTGTTCGAAGTCGGACGCGGCCTGCTTCCACAACTGCTAGTTTGCCCTCAATCTTCGACAGTATTTCTTCCCGTCCGAGGAATGACGACAGCAACCTTAGTATGAAGGAAGTCGTTGCGTGACTTGGTAGACGCAAAACCACGATGCCAGCATGACTTGACGGAGGATATCGCCGGACATCCCCGAACCCCGAATCGCCAGTGAGTAGGCACAGCCCTTTCGAACGCGCATATTCCGCGATCTGCTCGTCACTGGAGGCCGCCATCCCTATGTCCCGAACGTCAACCGACTCGTGACCGCTAGCGGCGATCACACTGCCCACAGCGCGGGGTAGATCCGCGTCGACGATGAATCGCAAACCGATCAGGTTGCAGGTAGAGGAAAAGCTTGTTCTGCTTCGACGAGTTCCTCGGCGTACTCAAGAGCGGCGCGTACATCTGCGTCTACAACGCCGTATTCTTCGCAGACTTCTTCCCGCGTTGCCCCGCCTGCAAGGCTTCCAATAATTCGATGCACAGGCACCCGAGTCCCTCGCACCGCCGGCTTCCCATGGCGGATAGAGGGATCGATCATAATTCGTTCATTCATCCTGTCACCTCCATGCGAGTGAGAGGCGTTGCAACTCTCACACTAGCGGAGACCCATACGCAACGCTGGGAGGCTCTGCTTGTACCAGCATTTCACCGCAGGAACTCTCCGCGAGTGATTCGGCTGCCATAATACGCTTCAGGCGGCACCTCAGCAAGGCGCGGCGGCGGCGGCGGTCCGGACGCCGGAGCGGATTCTTTCAATTCCCTCACGCCTGGGCGTTGATCGCGGAACGCACTGGTCGCGCCCTCTCGACCGATTCCTCGCGGGATTCTCTACTACCTCTATGGCGACGCCATTGTCGGTACACCGACGCCCAGTGTCAGGCGGGCGCCGTAGATCAACCGCATGGCGAAGTCGCGGCCCAACTGGTCGGTCCCCGCGGGTAGCGCGCCGAGGAGCCCTGCAGCCGGTCCATCAGGAACACCTCGTTGGGCCCGAACGGCGCCAGCACGTCGGCCAACAGCGCCACCAGGATCAGCAGCAGCAGGACCACGGACAGGCCTACCGCCAGCGGCTTCTCCTTGCGCAACCGGGCAAAGAAATCGGCGATCGCGCCCATCGGTGCCCTACCGGTAGCGCACGCGCGGATCGATTACCGCGTACGAGAGGTCGGTAAGCAGATTGACCGCCACCACCACGGTGGCGAACACCAGGTTGACGCCGGAGACGATCGGGTAGTCTCTGATGGTGAGCGCATCCACCAGCAGCCGCCCCAGCCCCGGCAGGTTGAAGATGTTCTCCATGATGACCGAGCCGCCCACCAGGATCGGCACCTGCAGGGCGACCAGGCTCACCACCTGGATGAGGGCGTTCTTGACGGCGTGACGCAGAATCACCGAGCGCTCCAGCAGCCCCTCGGCCCACGCGGTCCGGATGTAGTCCTGTCTGAGCACCTCCAGCATCATGGTGCGCGTCATCCGCATGGTGGCCGCCGACAGATAGGTCCCCAGGATCAGGCTGGGAACCGCGAACCCGGCCAGACTCCTGAGCGGGTCTTCCGCGAACGAGGTCAG
>JAKZWC010000224.1:0-2658 GCA_047515735.1 Spirochaetales bacterium
TTCATGCGCTCGAACACCACCATCATGGTGGTGTTGACGATCACCGTGGTGGCCAGCAGGAAGAAGAACAGCGCGATGATGTCGTAGATGCGGGTGGCGAGCTGCAGCATCGAGAACATCGGATTGGTCTCGGTCCACGCCTGCACCGCAAGACCGGGATCGCGGTCCTGCAGCGCCCCGGCCAGTGCGGCGGCGAGCGCGGGAACCTCCTCTTCGCTGCCGGTATACAACAGGATCTCGGTCACGCCGTCGACTGCGTTCAGCTTCAAGAAGCGCTGCACCACGTCCAGCGGCGCCAGCAGCAGGCCGCGCATACCGCCGATCGGGAACCCGATCACGCCGCTTACCGTGAAGGTCCACGCCTGGGTGCTCAGCAACGCGGTGCGGGTGAGGATCGTCAGCTTGTCGCCCGGCGCCAGTCCCAGCTCCTCGGCCAGCGCCGCGCTGATCAGCAGTTCGCGCTCGCCGGCGCGTGGCAGGCTGCCGCCGTGCACGTCGAGCTGCCAGGCGCGGGCGAACTCCTCCAGGGTGGCGCCGGCGGCGGAGGTGCCGCTCCTCTGCGGCATGCGGTCGCGCGCCACCTCGATCTCACGGGCGAAGTCGAGGCCGAGGCCGAAGGCGCCGTGGTTGCGATCCTCGCGATAGATGGCGCCGGCGAAGCGTACCCGCGGCAGCACGCCGGTCACCTGGGGCAGTTCCTGCAGCCGCTCTACCACGGTGCCGGCGTCGGTCACCGCGAGGTGCACCGGGTTGAGGGTCTCGTAGCGGCCGTACTCGGCGTGGCGGACCCGGGCGTGCCCGCTGTCGTAGGTCAGGGTGGTGGCCACCGTATCGCCGAGCATGCCGCTGAGCACCGAGAACATCAGCACCACGGACAGCGTCGCCACGGTGATGGCGGAGCCGGACAGCAGCGAGCGGCGCTTGTTGCGCGCCACGTTGCGCAGGGCTATGCGCCACAGCTTCATGCGCCGCCTCCGGTCACTCGTGGCGACACCGCTACTCGTAGCGCAGGCATTGCACCACGTCGAGCCTGAGCGCCCTGCGTGCCGGCAGTAACGCGATCGCCATGCTCGCTGCCACCCCGAAGATCACCGCCGTGAGCATGATCCCCGGGTTCCAGGCACCGCGGAACACACCGGTGACCCGGTAGCCGATGCTGATGTCGCCGTACAGCCCGCTTATGTCGATTCCCCAGTTGACCAGCCACCAGGTGGCCACGGCGCCCACCGCCAGTCCGGCCAGCGCCCCGAGCAAGCCGATGGCACCGGCTTCGAACACCATGGTGACGCGGATTGCGGCGTCGTCCATGCCCAGGGCGCGCATCATCCCGAACTCGCGGATCCGTTCGTACACCGCGATCAGCATGGTGTTGGAGATGCCGACCGCCGCAATCAGGAAGATCAGGAACAGCAACAGGCCGTTGCTGGATTGCTTGGACTGGACCAGCGCCAGGTAGTCGGGGGCCAGTTGGGTCCAGCCGGCGGCGGTTACGCCGGGCACCGCGCCGGCCAGGTCGGCATTGAGGCGCTCCAGCGCTCGCTCCAGGCCAGTGCCGGATGGCACCGGGAGGGGGCGCCCCATGGGGCTGCGCAGCGCGCCGAGGGCGATCTCGGTGACCCCCGCCATGTCGAGGTCGTACTGGACCACGTCGAGCGGCAGATACCCGACCCCCTTGTTGATGGTCGGGTTGGGGCTGAGCAGGATGCCCACCACTTCCAGCTCCAGCGTCTGCATGGCGCCGTGACGGGTGCGGGTGCGCACTTCCACGAAGTCGCCGACGGCGATCCCCAAGTCCTCGGTCATCCACGCTCCCAGAATGAGACCGGGGACTCCTGCGGTGACGAACTCGCTGCCGGGCAGCAGGGCCTCGGGCAGCCGGAACACCTGCGGGTCGCTGATCGGATCGATACCCACCAGCCGCACCGGCAATGCGCCCTCACCGAAGAACAGCTCTCCGGTGAAGGTGATGCGTGGGGTGTTGGCCACGCCGTGGTCGCTCAACCATGCGCTCAGCGGCCGATAGTCGACGATCTCGTGCTGCAGCTCGACCCGCCGCAGATCGCGGTACTGGGCGGCGCTGACGATGCGGCCGGTGCCGGTCTCGTACCACACCAGGTTGCGCTGCGAATCGGTGTCGATGCCGCGCAGCATCGAGTCCATGAAAATGAACATGGCGACGCTGACCGCCAGGGCGCCGGCGGTAATGATCGTGCGGCGCCGGTGACGGCTGAGGTTTTTCCACGCCAGCAGGAGCAGAAACCTCAGGTCACTGCCGCCGGCGGGTGCGGAACGTATCCCGCGCGGCGCCGTCGCGAGGGCTGCGGATAACGGCGTTGCCATGAGGCTCAGCTCCCTGCCGCGGCCGCGCCGGAAGCGGCCGCGGCCCGGCTCTCGTCGCTGGCGATGCGACCGTCCTGCAGCCGTACCAGCCGGGCCGCGTAGTCCATCACCATGGCGTCGTGGGTGGAGAAGATGAAGGTGGAGCCGAGCTGACGGTTGAGGCCGCGCATCAGCTCCAGCAAGCCCTCGCCGGTCTCGGAGTCGACGTTGGCGGTGGGCTCGTCCGCCAGCACGATCTGCGGCTCCTTGACCAGCGCCCGGGCGATCGCCACCCGTTGCTGCCGGCCGCCGGAACGCCCGCCCGCCCGGCGTCCGGCC
>JAKZWC010000225.1:0-6257 GCA_047515735.1 Spirochaetales bacterium
CCGCGGGTATCGCCATGACCGAATGCCGCGTCCTGCGCGAAAGAGGGCGGAACCACTTCATGAGCAGGCGCTTCGACCGGACGGCAACGGGCGACAAGATCCACCTGCAGTCGCTGGGCGCAATAGCCCACTACGACTTCATCCAGGCCGGCGCGCACTCCTACGAACAGGCGCTCCGCGTGATCGAGCGACTGGACCTCGGCAAGGAAGCGGTGGAAGAGCAGTTCCGGCGCATGGCGTTCAACGTCGTGGCGCGCAATCAGAACGATCACGTCAAGAACATCGCCTTCCTGATGGATCGGTCGGGACACTGGTCGCTGGCACCGGCGTTCGACGTCACCTACAGCTACAATCCGGCGGGACGGTGGACCGGCGCACACCAGATGTCGCTGCACGGCAAGCGCGATGGCTACGAGGTCGACGACTTCGTCGCCTGTGCCCGCAACGCCTCCATGAAGCGCGGCCGCGCCACCCACATTCTTGGCCAGGTCCAGGACGCCGTGCGGCGCTGGCCGGAGTTCGCCGGGCAGGCGGGCGTGCCGGGCGCCCTGATCGACAGCATCGCCGCGGAACATCGTCTCGATGTCCTCGGATGACCGTCTCGGCGCCGGGCTGCGCACAGGAAGGGTGTCACCAAACGTGCGGCTGTGGCTGGGGAGTTCGAACCGCCACAAGGTTCGGGAGTGGCGAGTCATGCTCGACCATCTTGCAATCGAGCTGGTCGATCCGGTGCAGTTGGGGCTCGCGGTCGATGCGGTCGAGGACGGGGCGACCGCCGAAGAGAACGCGCGCATCAAGGCGCGGGCGTACTTTGACGCTGCAGGCATCCCCACGTTCTCTCTCGATGCAGCCCTGCGCATCGACGGTCTGCCGCCCGATCAACAACCCGACATTCGGGTACGTCGCATCCGCCGTGCCGGGGAACACGCCACCGACACCGAGATGGTAAGCCACTACGCCGACCTGCTAGGTGGACTCGGCGGCCAGGCGACCGGAGAGTGGACCCTGGGCATCGCGCTGGCAGACACAACCGGCCAAGTGCGCTCGGCGCAGCGCGTGCACCGGTCGCGGTTCGTCGCCAAGCCAAGTCCGGAGTTGGTTCCCGGCGCAGCGCTGCAATCGCTGCAGGTCAATCCGGCCACCGGCAGGTACTTCTCGGAAATGACCCCGGCGGAGCACGCCGCAAGGCTTCGGGAACGAGCGCGCTGGATCGTCGGCTTCGTCGTCCGCCATCTTCCGGGCGTTGCGTCGGTGGCAAGGTAGCGGTTCCATCCCGTACCATGTAGCGGAGAGGAGCGGATGCAATGGCGGAGATGATGTGGCGGGCAGCGAAGGGAGCAGGTGTCGGCAACGTCTTCCTGGAACCGGTGCCGGTCCCGGAACCCGGACCCCACGAGGTGCTGAGCCGCACCCGGGTCAGCCTCATCAGCCGCGGCTCGGAGCTGTGGCGGCGCTACGTGATGGAGGAGCCGGTCAGCCCCGACATCATGGGCTACTCCACTACCGGGGTCGTGGAGCAGGTCGGTACCGGCGTCACCGCGTTCGAACCTGGAGACCACGTGGTGGTGACCGCACCGCACGCCGAGTACTCCCTGCGCACGGTGGCCGCGGATGGCTCCGATCCGCGGGTATTTCATCTTCACCCCGGCCTCTCCTTCGAGGAAGGGCCGTTCTATCTGCTGGCGACGAGCGCCGCCTGCTGGGCGCAGGCGCTCGGCATCACCGCGCAAGACCGGGTAGCCGTGCTGGGGCAGGGTCTCGTGGGCAACCTCGTGATGCAGTTCGCCAGACGCTACCGACCCGCCCAACTGATCGCCGTGGATGCCCTCGAGCTGCGCTGCCGCCTGGCCGGGGAAGTGGGGGCACCGGAGGTGGTGAACGCCGCCGAGGAGGACCCGGTAGCGGCGGTGAAGCGCCTGACGGACGGCGCGGGCGCCAGCATCGTCGTGGACTGCGTGGGCGGTCCTGCCGGCCTCGCCTCGTTCGAGCAGGCCCAGCGGATGGTCAGCGACGGCGGCCTGATTCAGGTCAACGCCAAGTATCACCAGCAACCCTTGCCGCTGCACGTGGACCGCTTCCAGGGTAAACGGATGCTGGTCAGCTATCCGCCGAGCACCGATCGCGTCGCGCTCGGCAAGGTCGCGATGGAGGCACTGGCTGCCGGTGAGGTGCGGGTACAGCCGCTCATCACCCACCGCTTCGAGGGGAAGGATCTCAAGGCCGCCTACGACTTCCTCTACCACCACCCGGAGCAGGCGATGGGGGTCCTGTTCCTCTGGCAGCGCCGGATCTGACGACCATGGCGCGCAACTCGTACGTCCGCTTCGTGGGAGTGGGAGATGTCAATCTCCAGCACCGCGCCGATCCCGGTACCGCCTTCCACCGCGTAGCGGCGGAGCTGTCCGCCGCCGACGTGCTCTACGGCAACCTGGAGGGACCGCTGGCGGGTGCCTCCGACCCGAGTCCCATTCCCCACAAGCACGGCTGGGTGCACTCCGATCCGGCGATGGTCGCCGGTCTGCAGGCGGCGGGCTTCAGCTTCGTGTCATGCGCCAGCAATGTCGCGTACCCGCCGAGCGCCGCGATGCGGTCGCTGGAAGTGCTGGACGCCCATGCCATCCCGCACGCGGGCGCCGGACGCAACCTCGCCGAGGCGCGCCGGCCGGCGGTCGTCGAGCGCTGCGGCCTGCGTTTTGGGCTGCTCTCCTATACCTCGGTGTTCTGGCCCCATGGGCATGCCGCCGGACCGGACTCGCCCGGCGTCGCCACGGTGCGCATCGCCACCGCCTACGAGCCGGGACCGCGGGTGCTGGAGATGCCGGGCGCGCCCCCGGTGGTGCGCACCACCCCCGACGCGGACGAGCTGGCTGCCTTGGTGCGGGACATCGTGGAGTTGCGGCCGGCGGTGGACCTGCTGGTGGTGGCCATGCATTGGGGCATCTCGGGAAGCACCGAGCTCGCCGAGTATCAGCGCACCGTCGGGCACGCCGCGGTAGACGCCGGAGCCGATCTGGTTCTCGGCGCCCATCCTCACGTACCGCAGGGGATCGAGATCCGGCGCCGCGCGGAGCGCCGCGTACCGGGCATCATCTGCTACAGCCTGGGGAATTTCACATTCGACTGGCCGGCCATGCGGGGGCGCGCCGACGGCCTGCTGCTGCGCTGCATGCTTGATCCGGAGCTGCGGACGCCGGTCCGCGTGTCCTGTGTGCCGGTCGGCCGCAACGACGCCGGACAGCCGAGGCTGCTTTCTCCGCGGACGGCTCCCGGGCAGGGTGTGGCACAGGCCGTGACCGCCCTCTCGCTGCCGCTCGGCGCCTCGCTGCAGTTCGACCCGGCCGAGAATGATCTGGTCATCTGGTCGGCGCCACGGTAGCGTCCGGTCCAGTAGCCCGTCCCGGTGGCTGGTCAGGCCTCGTTCGCGGCGCTGATCTCGGCGCACATGCGAGCCAGTCCCAGGATGCGCTCGTCCGGAATGCCCGACTCGAGGTCGGCGAATACCAGGTCGCACGGACCGTATTGGTAGGCGATCTGCTCCAGGTCGGCGCGCAACTCTGAGCTCGCCTTGTCGCGCACATCCATCGGCGTGTACATGAGGGCGCGGCGACCGTCGGGGAACAGGGTGCGCGCCTTGGACAGATCGGACTCGAGCCCCATGTCGACGTAGGCTACGTCCGGGATGGAGGCGTAATGATCCAGGTAGGGGTTTGCATTCCAGGCGCAGTTGTGGATTCCGATCAACCCAAACGCCTCGGCGATGCGGAGGTCGTGCGGCAGCAGGTACTCCCGGTAATGCTGCGGTGACACCATGTTGACCAGGCAGTTGCTCACGGTGAAGTGGCGGTTGTCCACTCCCGCCTCACGCTGCCGCGCGTATAACCGCTGCGCCCCCTCGATCATGGTCGTGGCGACGCAGCCGAGCAGATGGTGCACCCGCGCCGGCTCGCGCACCATCTCCAGGAACAGGTCCTCGCCGCGGATGCGGTAGGCGCTGTTCAGCACCCCCTGCCAGTTGATGTAGCCGCGCACCGTCCCGGTCTCGCGCTCGATCCAGTCCACCTGCTCCATCAGCGCCGCAAACGCGGCGCTGCGATCCAGATCGGGCGGCTCCAGCCGGTCCACTGCCGGCCCGTCGAGGTGCCGGCGCGCGCTCCAAGGCCAGTTGTCGCTCTGATACTCGATCGGAATGCCATACAGCAGCGCCACGAACGAAGCGCCGTGGACACCGGTCAGCAGGTCGGTGGGCGCCTCGGGGTCCTCCACCTGGCCGATGGGCAGCGCCGGGAACCGGCGCCGGACTTCACGCGCCATGGCCACCAGCGCACTACGGCGGTACTCCGGATCCAGGTGCCAGCGATCGCCGAAGTCGACTCCCACGGCATCCCGATACCACTTGGGGGTGAAGCCGAACTCCGGCCGCAGGAACGGCTCGTCGCCGGTCCCCGGGCGCCGCGTCGCGGGTGCCGACAGAGCGATATAGCTGACCAGCTCGTCGTATGCCCGCACGGTAACGGCCTCAGCCGCGACCGATGTAAGGCATCTTGTTCGCCATTACCGTGAGGAAGGGTACGTTGGCATCGAGCGGCAGGCTCGCCATGTAGAGCACCGCGTCGGCAACGTGCTGCACGTCCATCGTCGGTTCCACCATGGTGGTGCCGTTCGCCTGCGGCACGCCTTCGGACATGCGGGCGGTCATCGGCGTACCGGCGTTGCCGATGTCGATCTGGCCACAGGTAATGTCGAAGGGGCGGCCATCCAGGGACGTCGCCCTGGTAAGTCCGGTGATGGCGTGCTTGGTGGCGGTGTAGGCCACCGAATCGGGCCGCGGCACGTGGGCGGAGATGGAGCCGTTGTTGATGATGCGGCCACCCGCCGGCCGCTGCGCCTTCATGATCCGGAACGCCTCCTGGGTGCAGAGAAAGGATCCGGTCAGGTTGGTGTCCACCACCTGTTGCCAGTGCTGCAGGCTGAGCTCCTCCAGCGGCACCCTCGGAGCACCCATGCCGGCATTGTTGAACACCAGGTCGACGCGGCCGAAGGTGTCGCGCACGGCGACGAACAGAGCCTGCACCGACCCCTGGTCGGCGACATCCGTCGGCACCGCCAGTGCCCGTGCCGCCGCCTGCTCCGCGTCGGCTGCCTCCGCGACCATCAGCGCCACGGTTTCCTCGAGCGCCGGCCGGCGCCGCCCGGCCAGGGCCACGGCATAGCCGTTGGCGTGCAGGGTCATCGCCGTCGCGCGCCCCACGCCGCTACCGGCGCCGCTCACTACTGCCACTCTCATCGGTTGCGCCACCTTGCCGTGTCTAAAATGGATCCTCGACGCGGACGTAGCGCGCCAGATCCTGGGAAATGACCACGGAGTCCTGCGCATCCTCGCGCTCCACGGTCACCTCGTCGTCGGTCACGCTGGTCAGCTTGATCGCCACGCCCGGCACCAGCCGATTCTCGTGCAGCAGGTGCATCAGGTCGGAATTCTCCTCCGCCTCCTCGGTGATACGCAGGATGCGGGTCTCCTCGCCCTGCTCCAGCTCGGTCAGGCGCCGTGCATCGAGCAGCCGCCGCTCATCGCGGGAGCCGGGGAACGGATTGCCGTGGGGGCAGGTCGTGGGGCGCCCGAGCCGCTCGAACAGATGCGCCTCCAACCGCGGCGACAGCGAATGCTCCAGCCGGTCGGCTTCCTCGTCCACGTCCACCCAATCGAACCCGAGCTCGTCGACCAGCAGCCGCTCCAGCAGGTAGTGGCGCCGGATGGTGCGTTCCGCCTGTTTGCGTCCACGCGGTGTCAACCGCAATCCATCGTCGGGATCGAGCACCGCAAGCCCGTGCTGCGCGAGCCGCTTCATCGCCTGGGTGACCGCCGGCGGTGAGACCCCCACGCGCTCCGCGATGCGCGCCCCGATGACCGGACGGCCCTCGCGCAGGAGAAGGTAGAGCTGGGTGAGGTATTCGTTTTCGATAGCGGATGAGGTAGTCGCAGTCACAGCAGCAGTACCAGTTTGACCCGATGGAGCATAGCTGCCCGCGCTCCCGTGGTCAAGGAACGAGACTCGCACGCAGCGATTCTCGGTGAACGGCAGTTGATGGCCTGAAGAGAACGGCTGGGAGCGCCGACACGGCCAGGTGTGGCGAGGCACTGGGACAGAACGAGCCAGCCGGCGCAATCGAGCGGATTCCGGGTGGGGCTCGGTTGAGCGAGCCGGTGCCGGCGGCAGGGCGCATGGCGATCCCTGGCGAAGGTGGTGTGGCATGGTTGT
>JAKZWC010000226.1:0-4011 GCA_047515735.1 Spirochaetales bacterium
GCCGCGCCCAACGGCTGGTCGTGATCGAGGCCGGGCGGATCGCGGAGTCGGGCACCCACGGCGAACTGCTGGCCGCGGGCGGCCGCTACCGGCGCATGGTCGCGGCGCAGCGCGCCCTGGCCGACGCCCGGACCCTGACCCAAGCCTGAGCCGGGCCCCGCGCCGCAGCGGCAATCCGCTACGGTTTACGGACCGGCCACGCGGGGCTGCGCGCTCGCCGGGCGGTCCGCAGGCGCCTCAGGGGCGCGGATGCTTGAACGCGAGCATCCCGTCGACGTCCATCGGATCGATACCGAAGGTGGCGCGGAACTGGGCTTCACTCTCTCGCTCCGACTCCAGGTCGCCGCTGAGCGGCAGGCTGACCTCCACCCCGCCGCGTCGCAACGATTCCCGGCAGCCCACGTCCATCTGCATCGCCGCCAGCGCTTCCTGGTCGGTGTACTCGAAGCCGGCCGCCTCCAGCTCGGCGGCCGCCTGCCGCGAGCCGCGGGCACGCCACACCGCGCGCGCGAGGTCGGCGATGTGACCGGCCACGGCGGGACCGTAGAAGGCGCGCTGGTTGGCGGCCGGCACCCGGTACTGGTTGACGTGTTCGAGGTGGTGGCCGGCGATGTCCACGTAGGAACGGATCCATACGTCGTCCACCACCTCTTCCACGATGGGGGCGATCTCATCGGCGCGTCCGCCGTTCTGCAGTGCGTGGTCGCTGCAGCGCTGCACCTCGGCGCGGCCGGTCCACTGGGCGGTCGCCTCCTGCACCACGGTGCCGCGGGCGCCGGCAACCTCGGTGTATCCGGGCCGCGGGTAGCGGCCCAGATTGCCCTTGACGTTGCCCGCAAGATCGACCACGAGGCGATCTCCGGCGAAGGTGAACACGTTGCAGTGGAACGCCTCGCTGGTGTGATGGCGGTGCGGCATCGAGTTGTAGGGCGCCACCGGCATCTCATGGCCGAAGGCGCGGGCGGTGAGCGCCGGCCCTTCATGGAACACGATCCAGCGCGAGTTGTTGTGGTGCCCGGTATGATCGTACATGCAGAGGATGCGGCGTACCTCCCCGATCGCCCCGCTGGCCGCCACGGCCTTCATCACGCGGTCGGTGGAGAAGCGAAAGAAGTTCTCGCCGATGCGCAGCACGATCCCGGCGCGCCGCGCCTGCTCCACCATGTCCTCCGCCTGTCCCAGCGTGCTGGCGATCGAAGTCTCCACCTCGTGATGAATGCCGTGCCGCGCCAGGAACACCGAGATGGAATGGTGCAGCGGCACCGGCGCCACCACCAGCGCGGCTTCCACCAGCTCCGCCGCCACCAGCTCCTGGATCGAACCGAAGGGCCGCGCGCCGAGCCGCGCTGCGAGCGCTTCCGCGTGCTCGGTCACCGGGTCGCATACCGCCACCACCTCCACCCACTGCCCGAGGTGTGGAAGGATCGGACCGTAGACGGTGGAGGCGCGATTGCCGGCCCCGATCAGGGCCAGCTTGAGAGGGGTTTCAAGGCTCATACCGCGCGCGATGCTATCACAGGGGGGTGCCGACTGTCCGTCGCTTTCCGCAGTGATCGCGATGCTGGACGGCGACCCCGCCGCCCGCGGAGGTTGCAACCCGAATCGACGGCGACATGTGTTGAGTTTGCTGCGGCTGGTGGCAGAGCGGCGCTAGTATCGCTTCCTCCGGCATCACCCGATGACGAATCCCTGCCGGTGTTCCAGGGCCGCTTCGATCTCGCGGCGCTGCCGCAGGATCGGTCGCATCCGCTTCTGCGAAGCCAGCTCCAGCTGGTCGCTGACGTGCTTCGACCCGGCACGCGACCAGTTGCCGTAACCGATCAGCGCCTCGCCCCGTACCGGGTCGGAGAACTCCACCACGGCGTAGAAGGTGTCGCCACTCACGATCTCCGCGGTTCCGTCGGCGAACGGACTCAGGCTCGAGGTACGGATCGCCCCCAGCTCGCTGGGCGCGCCGTTGCCGGGCAGGTCCAGCGACCCGCGGCGCAGGCGCACCACGTCCCCCCAACGCACCTGCAGGGTGCCGTATTCCCGCTCCAGGCCCGCCGCCGCGGCGTCGAGCGCCGCGACCGCCCGCTCCGGCGCCGCGAATCCACGGGGCGTGGTCAGCGGTTGGCGCGGGTCGGGAGGAACGCCGTACCCGCCGATGTCGGTGAAGTCCTCGCCCGCGGCCGCCAGGAATGCGGTGGAACAGGAGCGCGCCGTCGCTGCCGTTCTCGGTGGCGCGGTCCCAGCGCTGCAGGACGCCGGCGGCGCGATGCGCCCGCTCGCCGCCGGACTGTCGGGCCGCCGCCACCAGGTCATCCACGAAGTGATCGGCCAGCTCGACCCGCGTCGACAGCTTCATCGCCTTGAGATCGGCAAGGCCGATCTTGCCCGACTGCGACAGCAGCCGGATGCTGCGCTGTGCGCGCGGCGTGTGCCTGGGCTCGGGGGCGATGTGCGGTGTCCACTCCGCGGGATCCAGCACCATCGGGTGGGTGCAGGTCCAGGGCGAGTCGTTGCAGTTCTGCACCCAGCCGCCGGGCGGATCGATCACCTTGGGCAACTGCGCGTAGGGCACCACGGCCGCGGACCAGATCAGCGCCGAATCGTTGCCCGGCACCAGGCCGCGCCAGAAGCGCTCGTCGCGCGGCTCGCGCTGCGGCAAGGCCGCGTTGTACAGGTACATGATGTGCCCGTCGCGGTCGGCGTACATGGTGTTGAACAGGGGGAGCTGCTGCATCGCCATGGCGCCGTGAAACTGCTCCAGGTCGCGCGCCAGCCCCATGCGCCAGAACTGCTCCAGCATCCGCGGCCGGGCGGTGCCCGCCACCCGCAGCGCCATTGCCTCGCCCTCCTCCTCGGCCACCACCGGGCCGTGCGCGGAGCGGCGAATGGTCAGGGGGGCGTCGCGCAGCGTGCCATCATCCTGCAGCACCGTGATCACCTGGCGCTCCTCTGCGAACGGCTGGGTGCTCCCGTCCAGCTCGTATCCCCCGTCCTTCAGCGACAGCCGGTAGAGGGTCGTGAGACAGGGTCCGTTGGTGGTCTGGGTCCAGCCGAGATACTCGGTGAAGCACTGCCGCAGGACCGGGAAGCCGACCCATACCGCGCCGTACGAAGTCACCCCGGGTGCCGTGAGCTGCACCTCGAAGTAGGTGTGGCGGTCGCCCCATTGGAGGTGCGAATTGCTCAGCAGCATGGCGCGGCCGGAGGCGGACTTGGACGGGGCGATGGCCCAGCCGTTCGATTCGCTGGGAGCCACGCTCAACTCCCGCAGCCGCGGTGCCACCCGCTGCCGGCTCGCCAGCCAGTCGAAGTGGATCACGCGCATCGTGTGCGCGAGCACGTCCACCACGGTGAACGGCAACACCCCGCGGGCGGCCGGGCTGAGAGACTCGCCCTGAGCCGCCGCCGAAGCGTTCAGCCCGGCGACGAAGGCATGCAGCAATGGCGCGAATTCGGCACTCTGTTGCGTGGCCCAGCGCGCGGCGCGCCGCGGGACACCGGCGGTCCGCACCCAGCGGTCATCCTCCAGCCAGGCGTCGCCGTAGAGTTCCGCGGCGCGGCCCCGCCCCTGCGCATACAGCCGCGCCAGCAGCTCGCCGTGGGCCTCCATCTGCGCGTAGCCGTAGGCGTAGAACAGGCCGCGGTGATCCGGCGCGAAGATGTGCGGAATACCATACTCGTCCCAGAGGATCTCGGTGTCGTCCATAGGCGTTATTGTATTATGATCGCACGGACGCGCTCTCGTTTCCGATCTTGCTGAGAATTGCTAAACCGCCGCGGGATTCCACACCCGCGAGAACCCGAACCCGTCGAAGTGTCGCGTATTCGCCGTAGCAAGCTCGGTGACCCCGTGGTGGCGCAACGTCAGGGCCAATCGGGCATCGATGATGTTGCGCCGCGCGAACCCGGAGCTGCCCGCCCGCTGCCACACGGCGTCCATGACCGGGGCGCATTCGACCAGTCGCCAACATGGGTTGGCTCGGTAACGAGTGCAGATCTCGGCGGCCTCTGTTTCACCGA
>JAKZWC010000227.1:0-8513 GCA_047515735.1 Spirochaetales bacterium
ACTCGAGTCCGTGCACGCCATACTGGGCGAACCCTATCAGTTCCACGAACGCCGCCTGATCACCGGTATCGCTGGAGGCGTCGAGTTGCGCCACGGCGGTCAGCCGCAGCCGCTCGTTGGTGTAGAACCGCTGCGCCGCCACCAGCCCGTAGTGGTCGAGCTGTACGAAGCCGGTAACGTCAAGGTCTACGCCATCGGCCGCGGCGATGGTCACTACTGCCATTGCCCACACCGCCGCCGCGGCGAACCACCGCCCGTGGTACACGCCCAACCTACCGTTGCCGAAGGTAGTGCTGGGTGAAGGAGCGGTCGTGGGATCTCGTCCGAAAATGACAGATCTTCGTTGGGTTCGGCATCGTTGCAACGGATTCCTTACTCCTGAGCGCGCACTCCTGGATCTCCTGACGCAGGTAGCGCCAGCCGTTCATCGTCGGCTCGACTCCGATGGCGTGGCGATCAGGCGAACTTACACAAGTGCGGCAAAAGGTCCCCAATGTTGCCACTGGAGCGATTCGCAGTTTTTCGTAATTAGTTGTGACCCCGGCCCCGGCGCGCTCAAAGCAACCAAACATATGTTAGGAGCAGACCTCCCTGCGGGTGAGATGCCATCCGGCAATCAGCAGACTCAGCACCAGAGCGCCCAGGATGGCTGCGGCGATCATTATACCGAAGTGCACGGCGCCGGAGAACGAGGAGACCGCCAGCGCCAGGAATGCCACCACGGAGGTGAGGAAACTCATGAACATCGGCACTCCGCAGCCGCGCACGATGGCGGAGGCTTGCCCGACTCTTGCCGTTTCCGTGGCGGTGCGGCGGCGCCTGCGCGCCGGCACGAGAGTGTGGCGCAGGGCGTTGAGCATGTGGATGGTGTAATCCACGGCGAGGCCCATGGTGATGGCGAGCGCGATCACGGTGTAGTCGTCGATGCGCACCCCGAAGGCTGGCGCCAGCCCGGCTACCGCGACCAGCACGGCACCGGCCGGCACCAGGCTGAGCAGCGCCATCCGCAGGTCGCGGAACACCGCCAGCACGGTGGCGAAGATCAGTACGGCGCTGGCGGCGAGGGCGCTCAGCCAGTTGCGGCGCAGCCGTTCGCCGTGCGCCAGCAGCTCCCGCGCCGGCCCGGCGAGGCTGATCCGCCAACTCTCCGGCAACTGCGCGCGGATGTCGTCCATTGCCTGCTGCAGGACGCCGAGGGTGGCGAAGTCGCGGTAGCGCAGGATGCCGTGAAGGCGCACCGCTGACAGGCGGTGGTCGGTCAACGCCTCGTAGTCGGCGGGGCTGGCCGAGGCGCTGTAGAACAGCAGGTACTGCGCGATGACGCGCGCGAACAACTCGGGATCTTCGCTTGCGGGCAACTCCTCCAGCCCCGGCTCGCCGGTGTTGAAATAGCGGTGGATGCGCCGCACCACCGACAACAGCGAGTGCAGGTGGCCCACGGCGGGCAGCTCCGCCAGCCGGCGATGGACGGTCCTCAAATGCTCCAGCGCAGCCGGCTGCAGGAAGGCGTCCGCCGTGCCGGCGTCGATTTCGATGGCGAACGGCACCGTCCCCGCGAACTCCCGGTTGAAGATGCGTTCCGCCTGTACGATCGTCGTGGCCGCGGGGAGCTGATGCACCGGGTAGGGCTCCGGCACCAGCCGCCCGAGCTGCGGCAGCGCCACCGCGACCGGCAACAGGAGCACCACGGTTGCCGCCGCGCGGTAGCGGCCGAGCAGCAACACGGCACCGACCAGCAGGCGGTGGATACGGCGCGCCACCGCGTCGACGGCGGTGCGCCGGCGCGCGCCGCGCACGCGCCCGGCGAGCGGCATCCACCACAGCGCCAGCGCCAGCGCGGCCAGCGCCCCGACACTGACCGTAACCGCCACGAACCGGTGCACCGGGCTCCCCAGGCCTCCCAGCGCCAGGAACCCGATCACCGTGGTGGCGGCGGTCAGCAGCAACGGCAGGCGCAGGTAGGTGCGCGCGGCGCGCCCGGAGCGGTCGCCTCGCCAGCCGAGGTGATAGCCCATGTGAATCGCGTAGTCGCTGAACAGCCCGCCGGCGAACACCGGCGCCAGGATCAGCAGCGGCGTACCGACGCCGGCCAGCAGCACGAACAGGGCGTTGCCGGCGGCGGCGGCGCTGAGGGTGGCGACCAGGGCGACCAGCACGCCGCGAGCGCCGCCGAAGGTGAGCAGCAGGATTGCCGCCGTGGCGATGCCGACGATCGGCAGGAGCGCGCGCAAGTCGCGCACCATCAGGCGGCCGGTCAGCGCTACGATAGGGCGCACTCCGGTGAAGTGCATGGCGACGCCATATTCATCCGCCAGGGAACGTTGCAGATGCTCCAATTGCGCCACCAGCGCTTCGGGCCCAAGTCTCGAACCCAACTCCAGGTAGAACGCGGCGGTTTTGAAGTCGGCGCTCCAGTAGGGATGGATCTCCGGGAAGCGGTCGTAGGAGTTGCGCAGCTCCGCCGCCATCTGTTCGTCGTACTGCTCCAGCAGCGCTGGCGGTACGAAGGGGCGCACCACGATGTCGAACTCGGACGCCCGCACCACGGTGGCCCGCAGCGGGGAGGAATAGCCGCGCAGCCCCTCCATGGCGCGGAAGAAGGCGTCCACTTCGGCGACGACGGACAGGTTGTCCTCATCCAGCCCGTCGCCGGTGGGGGAGCCGAACTGCAAGGCGACGGCTGCCACGTTGTCCGCCTGCGACGGCAGCGAGGTCAGATCGGCCGGCCCGTCGCCTGAATCCGTGACGTTGGCAGGGCGCCAGAGTGCGGCAGCCAACACCAGCAGGACGCAGACGAGGGGAACAGCTACCAGCAGCGTACGGCGTACCGCCGTACCGCCCATGTCACTCGGCCGCAAGCCGGCAACCTCACCTCGTTCCGAGCGCGGCCCCGGCGAGCGGCGATGGCGCGCCTTCAGGCGGTCAGGCCGGCCAGAGCTGGGCGCCGCCGTCGACCCGGAGCACCTGCCCGGAGATGTAGGAGGAACCGCCGGTGACCAGGAACTCCACGGTGCGCGCCACCTCGATCGGCCGGCCGTACCGGGTCAGGGTGCCGTCTTCCACCCTGCGCGAGTCGTCCGGCACGCGGCTGGCCAGAAACCGCGGGGTGACGATCTCGCCCGGGGCGATGGCGTTCACGTGCACGTTGTGGGGGCGGAGCTGGGCCGCCAGGCAGCGCGTGTATTCGTGCACCGCCGCCTTGGCCATGCCGTAGATCACCTCTCCCGGATGTCCGTACAGGCCGGCGATGCTGCCGATGTTCACGATCCATCCCTGGTTGCGCTGCACCATCTCGGGGGCCACCTCGCGGCACGGAAGGAGGCAGGTCATCACGTTGCGGTCGAGCACGGCACGGATGTCGGCCAGCGACACCCCGATGGCGTCGTTCGCCGCCGGCTTGCCGGCGTTGGCACCCATGGTGCCCTGGGAGCCGATGTCGCCGCCGGCGTTGTTGACCAGGATGTCGATCTGCCCGAAACGGGCGCGAATCTGCCGGCACAGCCCCTGGACCGTGGCTTCGTCGGTCAGGTCGCCGTGGACCGCGAACACCTCTCCCGGGACCCCCTCCGCCATTTCGGAGGCGACCGCCTGGAGGGAGTCGGCCTCACCGAAGGCGCGGGTCGACGTGGGAGTGGTGCCGTGTATCGCCACCCGTGCGCCCAGGCCTGCCAGGTGGCCGGCAACGACCCGTCCGATCCCACGGGACGAACCGGTCACCCAGGCGACCTTGCCGGCCAGACACCCGGCGCCGGACCGATCATTCATCGTCCGTTCTCATCTCGCAGCTACGCATCGTACGCACCATAGGACGAGCCGGACGCCGTGTCGAGGGCTGTCCCTGTGCTCTGGGGTCGGTTCAAGTCCGACGTGCACTTCTTCGGTACCCGCGCCGAGGGCGGCTACGGGTACCTGCTGGGCGGTCTCTCGGGGTGCTTCGGCGGGCGGGCCGCCGGCGTCGCGGAACTCACGGTACGTAGGTGATCAGCGGCAGCAGACGGGCCGCCAGCGCCATCAGGCGCGAGAACACCGGCACCCCGAGAAAGCTGATCGCGATCAACCCGAGCAGCGCGTAGGAACCGAAGCGGGCGTTGTAGTAGCGGTAGCGCTGCGCGATGCCCGCCGGCAGCAGGTGGGGCAGGATGTAGTGACCGTCGAGCGGCCCCAGCGGAATCAGATTGAACAACATCAGCAGCAGGTTGACGCGCACCAGCAGGGCGAAGAACTTGACCACGCCGGGGACGAAGAACAGGTCGGCGCCGGCGGCGCGCAGCAGCAGGAAGAAGTTCCAGGTGACCATGGCGAGCAGCAGGTTGCCGGCCGGACCGGCGGCTGCGACCCAGAGATCGGCGCGCGGGGAACGGAACCGGCGCGGATCGATGGGCACCGGCTTGGCGTAGCCGAACCCCACCAGCATCACCATGGCGAGCCCCATCGGATCGATGTGACGGATCGGATTGAGGGTCAGCCGGCCGGCAAGCTGCGCGGTAGGGTCGCCGCTGAGCTTGGCCGCCAGCGCGTGCCCGAACTCGTGCACCGAGAGCGAGGCGATGAGCGCCGCCACCAGCAGTACGAACAGCAGCACTTCGCCGCGGAACAGAAGCTCGATCACCTGGCTTGCCGCGCCTTCAGGTCCATCCGCGGCACCACGTGGTTGAAGCTGTCCGCCGCGTCTGCCGCCAGGTGTGCCGGGCGAAAAATCTGTCCCGGTTCGAAGCCACGCTTGCCGATCAGCGAGATCCAGTCCTCGTTCAGCGAGCAGAAGACGATGGCAACGGCGGCGGCGAGCAGCAGGAGAGCACGGGCGGGTGCGGTCGGGAGGGTGCGTGCGGCGCCGGGCACGCCGCAATGATCGCCATGGCACGAGGGTGAGGCAAATCCCGCAACGGCGAGCCGGGATGGGACCGCCGAGCAACGAGTCGTGGTGCGCCGGCGTGCCGGTGTCAGTTGCCACCGGTGTCGGTTCCCGCTATAAGGAACTGAACAACCATGCGTCTTTCGATCAGCCTGCGGAACCACGAGCACATCAACCGCAAGATCTCGTCTGGACGGTATGGTTCTGCCGATGACGTGCTGCACGCGGCCCTGGCTCTGCTGGACGAACGCGAGGCAACGCTGGACCACGAGTTGCGTGACGTCCGGGAGCAGGTGGAGAAAGCCACGGCGGAGGCGGATGCCGGCGAGTTGGTCCCTGCCGCGGAGGTGTTCGCAGAGCTACGGCAGCGCAACGCCGCCCTGGTCAAGCAAGGTCCGTGAGCCGTTGCAGCTTTACGCCTGCGGCTCGTGCCGACCTCAGCAGATTCACGGCTATATCGCTAAAGACAACCCTGCGGGCGCCCTCCGGTTTGTCGATCGACTCGAGACGCATTGCACTCGACTTGCGGACCATCCACCTAGCGGTGTCTCTCGTCCGCAGTTTGGTCCCGCTCATCGTAGCCTCGTCGTGCCCGGAACCCGTTACGTCATCATCTATCGGCCCGCCGACGATGGTGTGGAGATCCTTCACGTGCGCCATGGGAGCCAAGACCTGGTAAGGCTGTTCAGCGTGGGACAATGACTCCATCATCCAATCGTGAATCCTGAGCGCCCTTGTGGCTCGGCGGACCGTGATCGCGAGCGCCTCTCCGGGCGCCGCTACACTTTGCCGCGCGGTATCCTGATCGTCTCAGGAGACGCCCCCGTTGCCGCCGCGATCCGCGCCGCTATGGCGCTGGCCGCCGGTGCCGCCACCGGCCCCCTGTTGGTCCTGGCAACCGAACGCTTCATTGCCACCGCCCTCGAACGTGACCGCCGGCGGTTGCCGTTTGCCGCCGGCGCCGCACCGATAACCATGCTCCTCGTGTTGTTCGCCGTGGAGGTACTGCAGACGGCGGTGCGCGGTCTGGCCGACGCACGAATTGAGATGGGACTGCGCAACGGCTTCCACGCCGACGCCGCTGCTGCTACCCTTGATCGCGTGGCTGGTTCCCGTTTCTCCACCGATGTTCTGGACCGGGCGATCGAACGGCGGCAACGCACCGTCGAACAGTTCAGGGCGGCGATGCGAGAGCGATTGGTGCAGGCGCTGGAAGCCGCACCGGTCCCGGTCGAAGAGGCGATCATCTTCGGTTCCATCGAGCGCGTCGGCCACTTCGACACCACCTCCGACATCGATGTTGCCGTCGGCGCGCTCCCAGCGCGCGACTACTTCACGCTCAAGAGCCATCTGGAGCATTCCCTGGGCCGGGAGGTCGATCTGGTAGACCTTGACCGGTGCCACTTCGCGGCAACGATCCGGCGCACGGGTACGAAATGGACGAGGCGCGATACGTAGTCTTCGCTGCCGAAGCACGTGCTCAATTGCAGCAGATCGCGCTCATCTACGAGCGCATCGACCGCCGCGAGAGGGAGAGCGGTGTGGCCGGGCTGGAGAGCCTCTCCTACCAGCTTCACAACCTGTACGGAGCGATCGAGGAGTTGTTCGAGCTGGTGGTGGCGGCGTTCGAGAATCAGCTTCAGGGTGGAAAGGGATACCACATCGAGTTGCTCAGACGCATGACGATAGCCGTCGACGGCGTGCGTCCGCGCGTGATTTCCGACCGCACCCTGAAGGCGCTCGATTCATTGCGTGGATTCCGCCAGGTGTTTCGTCATGCCTACAGCGGCGGCCTGGATCCGCGCAAGATCGCTCTGGTCGTCGAAGACGCGCGCGAGGTGCGGGAGGCGCTCGCCGCCGAGGTGCAGGCATTCATCGCTGCCGTGGCGTCCGCCGATGCCTGACTGTCGCACCGCGAGGAACACCGGCACATGCGCGACGGATGCTTGGCGATGACGTTCGAAGAGTCCGCCGCCGGAGGAGTTCCATGTGGACCGGAGCGGCGTACCGCCGTTGCCGCCATTTGACTGGATGCCGGGCGTCTGCAACGATGGCTTCGGGTGAGAACGGATGCGCATGATGCGTGACGACAGGAGCCATTCCGGCCGCCGGTTGAAGATAGCGCAACCGGTGTGCTCCCCCCCTCCCGCGGGCCCCAGCCTTTCAAACCGAGAACAACTAACAGCTCCGGCTGATCGCCGGGGGCACAGGCGCCCTCGCATCTCCGCAGCACATGCGCCGGCTCGGTCTATCGCCGCGCCAGCGTGGCGAGCGCCGTCCCTTCACTTACGACCTCAACCGTCCCGGATCCCCGCCCGCTAATAATCACCGCTGGCGTTGCCGGCCACTCACACTCGCGGTTTCGCGACCACCGTCCCGCGTGGGGTGCGACGAATTGCGACGCAGGTCCCGATGTCTGCCGAGCCGTCGGTGTCTGCATCATGGGGGGCGGAAGCGGATCTCATCGTACGTTTATTCGTTGCCCGCTCCCGAGACAGGCAGCTTCCGTCAGGTTTCTGGCAGGGCACCGTCCGGCCGTATAAAGGAGGTGCGAAATGATTCTCAAAGAACCGCACGCGCGTGCGGCGGAAACCCGGTGAGTCACACGCCGTGCGCCCTGAGGAATCTGACTCTGTCTGGCCGCCCGCGTTGCGGGCGAGAGAGCAGCCAGGAAGCGGCAATTCGCTTCGCAATTCACTCAACAATGCCACATGGGGAGTTACGTATGAGACTTGTACTAATCCCGAGGACCTTCGCGGTCGCGCTGGTCCTGGTCCTGAGCGCAACCGGCCTCTGGGCGAGCCCGGCCGGCGAAGAGGAGCCGGCAGCCGCCATGGAGATGGAGAAGGAGATGGTGATGGACCCGTCCACCGGCGAGATGGTGACGGCACCACGGCATGGCGGGACATGACCTTCGCCCAGACAGGGCCATCGGCGAGTGCTGACATCGTGGTCCCAGGCGGATGGACAGAAGCCTTGGACGACCCTGTCCTCGAGAAGCTGAGTAGCGCAGACTGGGCAACTCCCAGGGACGAATTCGACTTCGTGTTTCTATTCCCACCACTGACGTATATCGTCAACGTCCGACAGGGCGTTTATCCCCCGGAGGTTATCAAGGAACACGGCGATGCAGACGATTGGGAGAATCTGTTCGGAACCGGACCTTACATGCTGACTGACGTCGTCGAAGGCAGCTCTGTCACCTGGGACAGGAATCCCGACTACTGGGGCACCGACGAAAAATACCCGCAGAACCGATTGCCTTATATCGACCAGTTAAGGGTCCTGATCATGACGGAACCGGCAACACGTTTGGCAGGACTGCGCACGGGTCGGTTTGATTACCTGGGTCGGTCAGGCGCGGCTCAGTTGGGGACGGTAGAACAGATAGAGAGCCTCCAACGGACCAATCCCGAACTGGTGGTATGGCCCTATATCGGACGGTCTGACAATGGTGTCGGCATGAACATCCAAGTGGAAGGCGTGAATTATGACAGCTCGATGTGAACCACTTTCCCGAGCGCGCGGGCTACCTTCTCGAGCGTCGCAAGCGTTATGCTCTCGGCGTGATTCTCGAGTCTGGAGATTGCACTCTTGCTGGTCCGAATCTCCCGCGCGAGTTGGTCCTGCGTCATGCCTTTCTCGAGGCGGAGCTCTTTGA
>JAKZWC010000228.1:0-3037 GCA_047515735.1 Spirochaetales bacterium
GCATCGCCTCGTCTCCCCAAGAGCAGGTAACTCGGCAGATACGTGTCATCCGGGTATGCCTCAATGAGGTCATAGTCTACTGCGCCAACGATCGTGTTCCGGGAGATGAACCGTTGTCCCAAGCGTATATTGACATGGTATGTCCAGAAAACCTTGCCACGACTTAGACACTTCCGAATGAACCCAACAGGATCGTCGGGAAGCGTCCGTACAGCCATGCCTCAAGTTTAGCGGAGATAGGTGAGGTGGTCCAACAAATCGGTCGCCGCGTCACCGGGGGCTCGGGGCGCGGTGCCGATGCTACATCCATGGACAAGCTGTTCGCGTTCGACTGTGAGCAGCGCGCAGCCGCGCCCGGCCGGCGTTACGGTAGGCGGACAGGTGCTCCATCCGCTGCCGCTTGCGGATCGCTGCTGATCATCGTCCCCGTGCTGGGACCGCTGTCCGGCTGTGGTGGACTGTGACCCCCGTTCCCGCACCACCGGAGGTCAGGCGCGTGCGCAGCGCGGCCGCCTCCGCCCTGCTGATCGCGTTTTCCACGATGCAGTAGCCGTGCTGGTCCAGGTGCGCCTTCGCCGCCTCGACGTGGTCGGCAAGCGGTTGGTGTGACATGGGGTTCCTTCGAGGTGGAGGCGCGGCTCAGTGCACGCCGAGGGCGAACAGGTCGCGGTGGGAGTGCGGGTAGTCCTGCAGGATGACCAGGTCGAGCAGGCGGTCGCGCAGCTCGTTGCGGACTGCGGCGTGCGCCGGGTCGGCCGCCAGGTTGTGCTGCTCGTCCAGATCCTCGGCGAGATGGAAGAGCTGCTCGCCGGTGCCGTTGGGGTAGCGGGTGTAGCGCCAGTCGGAGGTACGCACCGAGCGCGCCCAGTTGCGTGGCGTGGCGGTGGAGATGTTGTTGTAGCTCTCGACGTAGGCGGCGTCGCGCCAGCCGGCTGGCTGCTCGCCGCGGCACAGCGGCAGCAGTGAACTCCCGGCCAGCGCCTCCGGGGTCTCGCGCAGGTAGGGGCCCATGGTGCGCGGTGTCGGCGCCTCCACACCTGCCATCTCCAGGATGGTGGGGAACAGGTCTTCGTGCTGCACGAAGCGATCCACGGTGGTGCCGCGCTGCAGGCCGGGACCGGCGATGGTCAGCGGCACCCGCACGGCGGCGTCGTAGTGGCGCTCGCCCTTGCCGGTGAAGCCGTGGTCGAGCAGCAGCTCGCCGTGGTCGGCCACCAGGATGAAGTAGGTGTCATCGAGCCGGCCGCGCTGCTCCAGGGCGTCCATCACGTGGCCGAGCTGGTCGTCCAGGTGGCCCAGGTCGGCGAAGTAGTAATGGCGGGTGCGGCGCCAGTCGTCCGGGATGGCGCGGCGGGCGCCCTCGCTGGTGGCGAAGCACTCCGGCGCCGACGGATCGTCCACCCACTCCACCGGGGCCGGCGCCGGTATGCGGTCCGCGGCTACGCGGTCCATGGTAGAAGCCGGCGGACAGAACGGGCCGTGCGGCTGCACGTAGCTGACCTGCAGCAGGAGCGGGGTATCGGCCGGCGTATCGCGCAGGAAGTCGACGCCGTGGCCGGTGATCCACTCGGTCTGCGACACCTCGGCGGGGAACGGCAGCGTGTAGGCGCGCGGCGTGTTGTGCGGGTACTCGGGCGTGGCCCACTGGAACGACTCCCGGATCGCCTCGATGCGGTCCTTCAGGTTCTCGCGCCGCGGCCCGTAGGCGGAGTACTCTGGAATGTGGCTGGGCCAGATGGTGGCCAGCACCGCCTCGAAGTGCCGCGGGTGCCGCTCCGCCACCCAGTCCAGCCACTCGCCGCCGCGCGCGTCCTCGGTGACGTGCGCGATGTCGAACCCGTAGCGGGTGTAGTCGGGGTACAGACCGGCGAAGTGGGGCCGGAAGTGCACCTTGCCCGCCACGCCGGTGCGGTAGCCGGACCCCTGCAGCAGGCTCATGAAGGTAGGCAGCTCGGGGTCGAGCCGGTAGCCGTTGGTCAGTACCCCGTGCCCGCGCGCCGACAGCCCGGTGGCGATGGTGGCGCGCGCCGGCATGCAGATCGGGTTGCCGGCGATACAGCGCGTGAAGTTCACCCCGCGCGCCCGCAGCCGGTCCAGGTGGGGAGTCGGCACCACGGTATCACAGGGCGACTCCAGCCACCTGGCGGCAAGCTGATCGAGCATGAACAACACGATGTCGCCGCGCGGCATCGGCCCGGTCCCCGACTGCACGGCGGTCAGCGGCCCGGGCTCACTCGTCCCAGTACCACTGGTCGCCGTTGTAGATCATCCAGAAGCGGTAGCCTTGATAGATGCGCACGCCCGGTTCGGTCGGGGTGTTCTTGAGGGCGGTCTTGAGATCGGCACCTACGGCGGCACTCTGCGCACCGCGGTATCGTCTCCCAGATGGACACAGCGCTCACAAAGAGCTGAGCCTTTTGCTCGGCGAAGAACTGGCGTTCGTTGTCAGAAAACTTGCCGCTCGTTTCCATCAGATCGTAGAGATAGGACGTATCGAGCAGAACACGCATGGCCGGCAGGCTAGTCGTCGTCGAGTCCCAGCACGGCGCGGCTGAACGCCGGATCGTCGAATTCCTTAGGCCACCTCTCTTCGTCCCCCTTGATTCCGAGCTGACGGCGATCCGCGTCAAGCTTTTCGAAGTCGATACCGCCTCGCTTCTCGCGGCAGCGGACCAACTCCACGGTCGGTTCTCCATTCCTCGTTATCACGACCCGTTCGCCGTTCTGGGCGGCGGTGACGAGATCGGAAAGGCACGTTTCCGCTTCGTGTAAGGCAAGTTCCACGATTAGTGCTCCTGGGCTCTCAACTGCTATCCATAGCATGCACTACCGCGCGCGTGCTCGCAAGGGCGCATTACCGCGGAAACTGCGCTGCAGCAGTTTCGCCGCTCGGCGCAGACGACGCGGTCGTGATTCCGCACGGGCCGTTGCAGGCCCCTTCATACGCTTCGATACGCACGCGCAAATCAGGTAGAGGTCAACCCGTTGCTGATGGTGTTGATCCCGCTACTCCCAGCCGGCGCCGTAGCGCCCGAGG
>JAKZWC010000229.1:0-3544 GCA_047515735.1 Spirochaetales bacterium
AACGGCAACGGCAAGCAGGACGAGATCCCGTTCCTGTCCGCCACCACCGGTTGGAACGTCGATCCGGTCTCGTTCCTGATGAACGCCTGGGTCTACACCGTGCACCCCTACGACCTGAACTACGGGGCGTTTCTGGAGCGCTCGCCCACGGACGTGCGCTTCGTGGCCAACACGCAGGAGTGGCGCGACGGGCTGAAGTACCTGCGCATGCTGCAGGACGAGGAGCTGCTGGCCGAGGAGTCGTTCGTGTGGACCGAGAAGGAAGCCAAGCAGACCACCGAGAACCCCGACCATCCCTTGGTAGGGTCGTTCCAGGCCGGCTGGTTCGGCCGTTTCACCATCCACGGCGGCGGCACCGGGCGGTTCGGGGAGTTCAAGCCGATTCCGCCGCTGCGCGGTCCCAGCGGGCTGCAGCAGACCCGCTACCATCCGCCCGCCGTGGCCGTGCAGTCGGTGATCACCAGTGCCGCCGAGCAACCGGCGATGATCGCCAAGTGGGTGGACTGGTTCTACGAGGACCCGATCGCCCACGCGCTGCTGGCGCGCAACTTCCTGCAGGAGGGATCGGAGTGGCGCTACCTGACCGAAGACGAGAAGACGCTCGGCTGGGTGACGCGCGACGGCGGGCCGGCCACGACCATCCGCCTGGAGAGTGAAGTCTACTCGCTGGACCTGGACGACGACGGCTGGTCGCGGACCACGCCGGGGAACTGGGAATGGACCGCGCACAGCGCCATGCCGCCGGAATGGGAAGGCGATCCGACCCGCGTCGAGTGGCGGCTGATGGTGGCGACCCGCGACCTGATGCTGCCCTACCGGGTGGAGAAGCACATCCCGCCCGACGTCATCTTCCAGGGCATGAAGCAGGAAGAGCTGGTCGACCTGACCGAGACCATCACCAGCCGCAATGGCTTGGTGATGCAGCGCGCCGCCGAGTTCATCACCGGCAAGCGCGACATCCACGACGACGCCACCTGGGACACCTACCTGGATGAGTTGCAGCGCGCCGGAGTTGAGCGCTACGTGGAGCTGTGGCAGGAGGCGCTGCAGAGCTCAGGCTACTTCAACTAGCGTCCGCTGGCAGGCGGGGCACGTGGCGCGCAGTTCGGCTGCCGCCCGTGTCCCGCGCCAACCGGTACCCGCGAGCAGCGCGGCAACCGCATCTGCCGCGGCTGCCGCCTGCCGCGCTCGCCTCCGGGGCGCCCTGCTGCTATCCTCGCCGCCGATGGATGACCCCGTGGCGCTGCCGCCGTTGCGGCGGCCCAACGTGCTGTGGATCTTCGGCGACCAGCACCGCGCCCAGGCCACCGGCTACCGCGGCGACCCCAACGTCGCCACCCCCAACCTCGACAACCTCGGGCGCCAGGGGGTGCGCTTCGACTGCGCGTCGCCGGCGCACCGTGGTGCACGCCGTTCCGCGGCGCGCTGCTCAGCGGCCGCTACCCGCACCAGAGCGGGGTGGTGGCCAACGGCATCCGGCTGCCGCCCGCCCAGCCCACCGTGGCCGCCGCGTTCAACACCGCCGGCTACCACACCGCCTACGTCGGCAAGTGGCATCTGGACGGCACCAACGACCCCGACCACTACGTACCGCCGGAGCGGCGCGGCGGCTTCCGCTACTGGGTCGGCAACGAGGCCTCCAACAACCAGCACGAGCACTACGTGTACGGCACCGGCCGCGAGCGGCCGTGGCGCCTGCGCGGCTACGTGACCGACGCCTTCAGCGACCTGCTGATCGAGCACCTGCGCGATCACGTGGGCAGCGGGCGGGAGGAGTATCAGCCCTTCTTCGCCGTGCTCTCGGTGCAGCCGCCGCACGGGCCCAACGTGACGCCCACCAATCCGCCCTACGCCGCCAGGAACCTGAGCCCGGCGGAAGTAAAGCTGCGCCGCAACGTCCCCGCCGTGTCCTGGGTGGAGGAAAAAGCGCGCTACGAGCTGGCCGGCTACTACGCACAGATCGAGAACCTGGACTACAACGTCGGCCGCATCCGCCAGGCGCTGATCGACCTGGGGGTGGACCGCGACACCTACCTCATCTTCTTCTCCGATCACGGCGAGATGGGCGGCAGCCACGGCCAGTTCGACAAGCGCGCCCCCTACGAGGAGTCGATCCGGGTCCCGTTCATCGTCCACCGCGGCGGCGGCTGCCAGATGAACACGGCGATCTCCGACGCGGCGATCAACCACGTCGACATCGCCCCTACCAGCCTGGGGCTGTGCGCCATCCCGGTGCCCGAGACCATGGTCGGCTACGACTACTCCGCGCAGTGCCTCAGCAGCGCCGCCCCGGAGTACGCCGGCCCGCCGCGGCGCCAGGCCGAACCGCACAGCGCCTACCTGCAGCAGATCCCGCCGCGCCCGTTCGCGGTGGGCGCCGACGGCACCGCGCCGGCCAGCTTCCTGGACTGCGTCAACCTGCCGTGGCGCGGCGTGGTGACCCGCGACGGCTGGAAGTACGCCTGCACCCCGGGCGGCGACTGGCTGCTGTTCAACCTCGCCGAGGACCCCTTCGAGCAGGCCAACCAGGTGTTCAACGAACGCTACCGGACCCAGAAGGAGCACTGCCACCGCCTGCTCGCCGAGTGGATCGCCGCCACCGGCGACCACTTCCCGCTGCCGGACATCGCCCTGCGCGAACGCGGCACCCCGGCCGAGCAGTACCGGCAACACCTCGCCGAACGCGGCGCCGGAACCTGACGCCGGAGCCCCCTCCCGCGCGCGCCGTCCATCGCCCCCTGGCTCGCTCTCGTTCCCGATGTTGACCGCAGGCTGGCTCCATCCTACGATCCTGGGCAGATCTGGACGCCCGGTGGGCGTGCGCCCGTTGGCTGGCCCAACGGAAGGGAGACTTTCGCAAATGACGGCCCCGTACACCCCATCCTTGAGCGAGCAACAGATAGCCGACTACCACGAGGAGGGCTATCTCATTGTGCGCGATGTCCTGTCCGCCAAGGAGGCGGCTGAACTTCGCCGCATCGTCCAACAACGGGTACAACGGGGTGCCGCGCATCCAGCGACCCGTACCTATCCTGAACCGGCCAAGTACACCGTCAGCGGCAACATGATCGCCGAACCCGGACTCGCCTCGATTGCCGAACATCCGACGGTCGTCGGGGCCGTGGAGTCCGCACTCGCCGGCCCCGCACACCTGACCGCCTTCGTGGCGTATCTGCGGACGCCGGGCGACAAGGGCGGCGGCGCCCACTCCGACTACAAGCGCTGGCGACCCGTCGGTTCGTCCATGAACTGGGTGTTCGCCATCATTCCGCTGAACGACTTCGACGCGCAGTACGGTCCCTTTCTGGTGTCACCCAAGTCGCACAAGTTGCCGCAGGTAATCGACCCGCGGGCACCCATCCTGGACCTCACGGCCCCCGATGCCCGGCAACTGCCGCCATTCATCGACCCGGAGCTGCGAGCCTGCGACTTGCTGGTGGTCAACGAGCATGTCTGGCACAAGGCGCCCCCCGGTACCACCAGCGCAGACCGTTGCGGCATTTTCCACAAGTACTGTGCCGCCGACGCGCCCCCCGCGGCCGGA